>SCRB01000309.1 GCA_004299545.1 Rhizobiaceae bacterium | reverse complement strand
TTACGCCTGTTCCGTGATGGCCCTCAGGCCATGTACCTCCGTCAAGGGAAAAGCGGGGAGGGTGCCATTTCGAGATGCAGCGGCTTTCCATCATATGGATGGGCCTCGCAGACCGCTTCGTCGAGTTCGACGCCGAGGCCTGGTTCCTTCGAAGGGATGACCCAGCCGTCCTGCCATTCGATCTTCTTTTTCAATAGCTTTGCGTGGAACCCGTCCCATTGCCTGAGCGATTCCAGGATGAGGAAGTTCGGCAATGTCACGGCGAGCTGGATGTTGGCTGCGCCGACGATCGGTCCGCAATAACAGTGGGGCGCGATCTGGATGTGGTAGGCCTCGGCCATCGCGGCGATCTTCTTCGTTTCCAGTATGCCACCTGAGCGCCCGAGGTCGGGCTGTAGAATGGTAGCAGCGCGGTTTTCGATGATGCGGGCGAATTCGGATTTCGTCGTCAGCCGTTCGCCCGTCGCGATCGGAATGGATGTGCCACGCGCCACCTGCGCCATCACTTCGGGCATGTCCGGCGGCACCGGTTCCTCGAACCACAGCGGATCGTAGGGTTCGATGGCGCGTGCCATGCGGAGCGCGCCCGAAGCCGTGAACTGCCCATGCGTACCGAACAAAATGTCGGCCTTCGTTCCCACCGCTTCGCGGATCGCCTTCAGCATACGGGCCGAAAGGTCGATGTCGGCAAGGCGGGGCTGATGGCCGTCGAAGGCGGTGTAGGGGCCGGCGGGATCGAGCTTCACGGCGTTGAAGCCTTGCGCGACGTAGAGCGCCGCGCATTCGGCCGCGAGGTCTGGATCGTTATAGACGTTGCGGCCGGATACGTCCTCGGTGTGGACGCTGCCCGAGTGCGGATAGAGATAGGTGTAGGAGCGCAACCGCTCATGCACCTGGCCGCCGAGCAGCTTGTAGACCGGCTTGTCCGCTTCCTTGCCGATAATGTCCCAGCAGGCAATCTCCAGGGCCGAGAAGCAACCCATGGCGGCCGTGTCCGGCCGTTGCGTGAAGCCCGAGGAATAGCATCGGCGGAAGAAAAGCTCGATGTCGTGCGGATCCTGGCCGAGAAAATAGCGCTCCGCCATATCCTCGATCATCGTTGCGGTGACATGGGCGGAAAAGCTGGCGTTATAGGCTTCGCCGTAGCCGACGACGTTGGCATCCGTCGTCAGGCGCACGAAAATGAAATATTTGCCGCCGATGCCGGGAGGCGGATTGCCGACGACCCAGGTCTTGATATCGGTGATTTTCATTTCTGCTCCTCCAGCACCATTTCCGCGCCCTTCCAGCCGGTCACGATCGCGGCGGCGTTGGTGTTGCCGCTGACGACGCTCGGGAAAATGGAAGCGTCGATGACGCGCAAACTTTCCACACCATGCACCTTCAGGCGCGGATCGACCACCGCGCCCGTCGCGTCCGGTCCCATGCGGCAGGTCGAGACCGGATGATAGACCGTTCCGGAACGCTTGCGGAAATCCTCGATCAACTCGTCATCCGATCGGATGGATGGGCCGGGAAGGACCTCCTCCTCAATGACGCTTTTCAAGGCCGATTGGCCGGCGATGACACGCAGGAACTTTACAGCGGCAAGCATCTCCGTCACGTCGTGATTGGTGGAGAAGGCGTTCGCCATGATCTTCGGATGGACGGACGGATCGGCCGAGCGGACCATGACCGAGCCGCGGCTGGTCGGGCGACAGCTGGAGAGCCCTATGGAAAAGCCCGGCCAGGGATCCGGCGTCAGGATCGGACGTTCGCCGGGTTTGGGAAGGACGGTCGAAAAGGCCTGGAAATAAAGCTGCATATTGGGGCGCGCCAGTGCCGGATCGGTCCGGAAAAATCCGCCGCCCTGGTTCATGCTCATCGAAAGCGGCCCCGACCGCAGGCAGAGATATTGCACACCGACCATGAGCTTGCCCCACCATGGCCGCAGGATCTGGTTGAGGGTCGCCGTCCTGCCTTTCCAGGTGTAGTTGATGCCGAGATGGTCCTGGAGATTGTTGCCGACATTGGCGTTGTCGAGATGCACCCCTATGCCGAGATCCTTCAGATGGTCCGCCGGACCGATGCCCGAAAGCTGCAATAGCTGAGGTGATCCGACCGAACCGGCGGAAAGGATGACTTCCCGTCCGGCATGCGCCACCTTCGTGCCGCCGTGCCGCCGGTACTCGACGCCGACAGCGCGCCTGCCCTCGAACAGGATCCGCGTCACATGCGCGTCGGTCTCGACGCGCACATTGGCGCGTTTCATCGCCGGCCGCAAAAAGGCACGCGCCGCCGACATGCGCCGGCCGTTTCTGGTCGTGATCTGGTAGATGCCTGCGCCTTCCTGCTTCGCGCCGTTGAAATCCTCGTTGAGCGGCAGGCCGGCCTCCCGGCAGGCTTCCAGGTAGAGCTTCGTCAGGGGATGGACGAGGCGGCGATTGTCGGTGACATGCACCGGGCCGCCGCGCCCGCGCCATTGGTCGGCGCCGGCCTGGTTGTCCTCGATGGTCTTGAAGATCGGCAGGAGATCGTCATAGCCCCAGCCGGGATTGCCGGCGTCGCGCCATTCGTCGAAATCCTCGCGCTGGCCTCGAATCCAAACCATGGCGTTGATCGAACTTGACCCGCCGAGCACCTTGCCGCGTGGCCAATGGTCGGCATTGCCGGCAAGTCCCGGATCGGGCTCGGCCTTGTAGTTCCAGTTCACGGCGGGGTCGAGGAAGGTCTTGCCATAGCCGAGCGGCATCTGGACAAAGAAGCGGCGGTCGGTGCCGCCCGCCTCCAGCACGAGGACGGAATAGCGGCCATTGGCGGAAAGGCGCTCCGCCGCGACGCAGCCCGCCGAGCCTGCTCCGACGATGATGAAATCAAAGCTCTGCATCGCTTGCCTGCCGTTCCCCGGTCTTTCGCGGGCAAGCCGCAGCCTAGCATCGGCTGAAAAAAAACCCTCCTTCCATCCGGCATTGCTTATGAAAAAAGCGACGAACCACGGTGGCTCCGCGACATTGACGCTGGGAGATGCCGGGGCTACGGAACATCGAAGAACGGAGCGAGGGAAGCTTATGGCCGAGAACGGCAAGCCGACGGGTGAACTGACGTTGCGGACGCTCGCCATGCCTGCCGACGCCAATGCCGCCGGCGATATTTTCGGCGGCTGGGTGATGGCGCAGATGGACCTCGCCTGCGGCATTCGTGCCGCCGAACGCGCCAAGGGGCGCGTGGTGACGGCGGCGGTCAAGGAAATGTCGTTCGCCAAGCCGATGAAGGTCGGCGACACGCTTTGCGTCTATACGCATGTCGCGCGGGTCGGGCGCACCTCCATGACGCTTCGCGTCGAAGCCTGGGCGCAGCGCTACCTGACCGACCTGATGGAGAAGGTGACGGATGCCGATGTCATCATGGTAGCGCTCGACAAGGAGGGCCACCCGACACCGGTGCCGCCGGAGAGCTGACCGGGACAATTACCGGCAGGCGACGTAACCGCTGCGGCGCTTCATCAGGTCGAAATGGAAATGGTTACGGTGCGCCCAGTTATAACCGGGGCCAAGGACGGTGGTGAAATAGCCGCATGCCTCGCCACGCACCTTTTTGAGGAAGCCGCGCTCGCGGAACGAGAACCAGCCGGGTTTCTCGACATCGATTACGCGGCCGCTGTCGAGCGTGATCCCCATCACGTCGATGGCGTTGCCCTTGGCATGTTCCGACAGATGGTGGGTCGATTCGCCGATCATGTTGCGGCAGGAATAGCTTCCGTCCCGTATCGCCCTGATGCCGGAAAAATAGCGCCAGCGAACGGCGGGAGCGAAATCCTTCCTGACATATTTGGCGAAGGTGACGGCCATTTTCGCCCTGAGGATGGCGGGAGGATTCATCTTGATGCCGCCCGACAGCGCCATGACCTTGACCGGATAGTCGATGCCGCAGGCGCCACCTGGGTGGATCGGCGGGAGGTCGGCATAGGTGACGCCAAGCCGCT
>SCRB01000308.1 GCA_004299545.1 Rhizobiaceae bacterium | reverse complement strand
GCCGGCGCCGCAGAAGAACTCATAGGTGGAATCGCCAAGCGCCAGTACCGAGTAGCGCACGCCCTCCAGCCGCGGGGCCTTGCGGCCTTCAACGAATTCGAAGAAGCCGACGGCGGAGGCCGGCGGCTCTCCTTCGCCATGCGTCGCGGTGATGACCAGAAGGTCCTGCTCGTCCTTCAGCCGACGCGGCTTGTAATCGGCCATGTCGGCGACGACCGTCTCGACGCCCCTGGCGCGGGCTGCCTCGGCGAGGTCCTTCGCCAGAAGCCTGCTGTTTCCCGTCTCGCTGCCGAACAGGATGGTCAGGGTCCGCGTAGAAGGGGAAGGAGCGATCTCGCCTGCGGGAATTCCCGCCTCCTTGAACGGAAAAACCGCTTCGCCCTGCAAGGCGCGCGCACCGTGGTCGAACCCGGCGAAATAGCCGCTCAGCCACAACGCCTGGCCTGGCCGCAGCGAGGTCGCGAGCGCGCTGACCTGGTTCCATTGTTCAAGGGTAATGCCCGGACCCGGGAACTCCATTGTGGTCATGCCAAATGCCTTCAAGCACCTTTCGCGAGGCGGGGACGCGCCGAACCGGCGCTCCGCGCTGTCTGGTTCGCGTGGAAACGCGCCCTTTTCCCGCTTTCTCGAAGGTCAGGCAAATGAATGTTATTTGGGCTTAAATGCAATGAAATTGCGCTAAACCGGATTTTAAAAAGGATTTTTACAAGTTATGGAATGGCGACGAATTCATGCTCAATCCGGCGCTCCCGGCAGTGTGAATGTTGCGTCCGGAAAAATGCCGGCATGGCCGCGCAAGACGGACGATCGGAACGCAGATCAAAGGCGTGCGCCGTTTCCATCGAAGAGAAAGGCCTTCGCGGTATTGATGCCGAAGCGGCAGGTCTGGCCTTCACGGAAGGTTTTCCCATCCCGACTTTCCACGGCTATCGCCGCACCGTCCGCCAACGCGGCATGGAGATAGCTGACGCTGCCCAGGCGCTCGACAAGCATGATTGTCCCTTCGAGGGAGGCACCCGTTCCGTCGGCAAGGAAATGCTCCGGCCTTATGCCGAGGCTGACGCGCGCGCCTGCCTTCGGCAGGGTGCTCCGCACCGCCACCTCCGCATGGTCGAGACCCACCGCGGGCGCCGCCACGACAGCCTTGCCGGCGGCGGAACCGGTGATTTCCGTCTCCACGAAATTCATACGCGGCGAACCGATGAAACCCGCGACGAATTTGTTGTCGGGGTTTTCATAGAGGTCGAGCGGTACGCCCACCTGCTCGACGCGTCCGGCATTGAGAACGACGATGCGGCTGGCAAGGGTCATCGCTTCGACCTGGTCATGCGTGACGTAGATCATGGTCGCGCCGAGCGTCTGATGAAGGCGCGCGATCTCAAGCCGCATCTGGACGCGCAGTTCGGCATCGAGATTGGAAAGCGGCTCGTCGAAGAGGAAGACGCCCGGCCGGCGCACGATGGCGCGACCGATGGCGACACGCTGCCTCTGGCCGCCCGAAAGCTCCCGCGGCTTGCGCCTCAGATAGGGTTCGAGGTGCAGGATACGGGCCGCCTCCGTCACCTTGGCATCGATGGACGCCTGCTTTTCGCCCGCCATTTCGAGCGGGAAGCCCATATTGGCGGCGACCGTCATGTGGGGATAGAGGGCGTAAGTCTGGAAGACCATGGCGATGCCGCGCTTTGCCGGGTCGGTGTTCGTCACGTCGGTTCCGCCGATCATGATCCGGCCGCCCGAGGTCGTCTCCAGCCCCGCGATCATCCTGAGCAGGGTGGACTTGCCGCAGCCGGACGGGCCGACAAAGACGACGAACTCGCCATCGGTGACATCGAGGTCCACGCCGCCGATCACTTCGGTCTGCCCGAAGGACTTCCTCACTGACCTCAATGACAGGCCGGCCATCCCGTATCCCTTATTCCATTTCTATTTGACCGCGCCTTCGGTCAGGCCGGAAACGAACCAGCGCCCGATCAGCGCGAAAAGGATGACGACGGGAAGCGTCGCGGCCGTCGCGCCGGCGAGAAGCAAGCCCCAGTCGATCTGGTACTGTCCGATCATCCCCGCGAAGCCAACGGGGATCGTGCGGCGCGCATCCGATACGATCAGTACCGAAGCAAAGAGATATTCGGTCCATGACGAGATGAAGGCGAAGATGGCGACGCTCGCTATGCCCGGTGCGATCAACGGCATGAGGATGCGAAGCAGGATCGTCGGCGCGGGCGCCCCGTCGATGACAGCCGCCTCCTCGATCTCGCGCGGAACCGATCCAAGGAAAGAGCGCATCATCCAGATCGAGAAAGGTAACGCCAGCGCGACATTGACGATCACCAGGCTCGCCCGGCTGTCGACCAGTCCGATCCGGGCGAAAAGCCCGTAGAGCGGAATGAGGATGACGATGCCCGGAAAGGCATAGGCGACAAGGATGAGGCGGTAAAACAGGTCGCGGCCGGGAAACGCCATGCGGAAGAAGGCATAGGCCGCCGGCAATGCGAGCAGGATGGTGACGACCATCGAGAAAAGGGCGACGACGATGCTGTTCACGAGATAGACGGGGAAGTCGGATGATTGCAGCAGTTTTTCGAAATGTTTCAGCGTGAAGCTGTGCGGCACCATGGTCGGCATGCGCTGGATGATCTCCTGCGGCAGCTTGACCGAGCCGGTGACGACCCACCAGAACGGCAGGCCGATGATGAGAACGAGCACGAGCAGGCCCGCATAAAGCACGAGGGATTGAGCGACGGTACGCTTCATCGGTTCGCCTCGCTCGCGGTCATGGCGCGGGTCGCGAACACGGCGAAACCCATCAGGATGATGCTGGTGAGAACGGAAATCGTCGCCGCCTCGCTCAGCCGGTAGCCCTTGAAGGCCGTCTCGTAGATCAGCACTGGAAGCGTCTCGGTGGCCTCTGACGGGCCACCCGCCGTCATCAGCCAGATCACGTCGAAGACATTGAACGAAAGAAGCGTGCCGATGATACCGAGCACGATGAGGGTGGGTTGCAGCAGCGGCCAGGTGATGCGCGTGAAACGCCGCCTTGCGCCGGCGCCGTCGATGCGCGCCGCTTCGTAAAGGTCGCCAGGAATCCGCGTCAGGCCGGCCAGCATCATCAGCGCGGTGAAGGGAAACCACCGCCAGGAATTGATCAAGATCAGCGTGACCATGGCGCTCCGCCGCGTCGCGAAGAAGCCGACCGGCCGGTCGATGATGCCGGACTCCATCAGGAGCGGATTGATCATCCCGCCGGAGGTCGAGAGAAGCCAGCGCCAGATGATGACGACGACAACCGTCGGTACGATCCATGTGAGGATCACCCACACGCGCGCCACGCGCAGGCCGGGGAATTTCTGGTTGAGGATGAGGGCGGTGCCGAGCGCCAGCACCGTCTGGACCACGGCGTTGCCGACGACCCAGACCACGCTGCGACCGAAGGCGAACCAGAAATGCTTGCCGCCGAGCACCTCGGCGTAATTGGCGAAGCCGACGAAATGGCCCTTGGAGCCGATGATACCGATGTCCTGGAAGGAGAAGACAAGCGCCTGCACCAGCGGCCAGCCGAGAACCGCCAGCAGGAACAGCAGGGCCGGGGCGACAAAGACCAGCGCAAGTGCCGTATTCTTCATCGTTTCCCGGCCCGTATCGGTTTCTTATTTACCGGCGATCCCGGTCATCCGGGCCTGACCGGCCTTCACGGCATCGGCAGCGCTCTGACCGTCGACGACGATGTGCTGCAACGTCTCGGCGATCACGTTCTGGGCCGAGATGGCACCGATCGAGGGAAACACCTTGCCGGTGGTGAAGCCGAAGAGCTTGCCGGCTTTGGAGTTCTCGATCATCGTCTCGACCTGGGTCTTGTACTTCGTGGTTACGGGATCGTTCCAGAAGGAATCCGCCTTGGCACCGTCTTCCGTCACCGGCAGGAACAGGCCCGGCTCCATATTGAGGAAGCGGCCATAATGCTCCGGTTCGAGCAGCCACGAGAGGAAGACCTTCGCCGCCTTTTCTTTCGCCTTGTCCTTGGTCGTGATCATGATGCCGTTCGAATAGGAGATGGTCGCCGATTGGGGTTCGTCGTCGGCATGCGGAACGGCGGCGACGCCGAGATCCGCGGCATCGCCTTCGGCCTGGGCGTTATAACTTGATATGACGGTGAATTGCAGGACCATGCCGCAACCCTTGCTGTTGAAGCAGGCCTCGGCCTCGCCCCATGTCCAGGACGGGCTGTCAGGCGGCGACAACTTTTGCAAATCGGCATAGGTCTGGTAGGCGGCGACCGTCTTGGGATTGTCGAAGCGGAACGAGCCGTCGTCATTATAGATGTCGGCGGCGCCGTCATTGACCATGAAGCTGTAGACCGTCTGGTCGGTGTAAAGCTGCTTGTTGGCGGGAAGGCCGATGCCGTACTTGCCGTTGCCGGAAAGCTTCTGGGCGGCCGTCTTCCACTCGGACCAGGTCTTGGGTACGGCCAGGCCGGCCTCCTTCAGCATGCTTTTGCGGTACCACATGGAGAGCGCCATGTTGTAGGCGGGGACCGCCCACGTATGGCCGTCATATTGATAGGGCGCGAGCGTCGCCTTGATGAAATGATGCTTCGCGTCGAGATCCTTGACGAGATCGTCAACGGGCACAACGGCACCGATCTTCTTGATCACTGTCGTAAAGTCCGGGATCGAATTAAGGAGGTCAGGGCCGTTGCCGGCCGCAAACGCCGCTGGAGCCTTGGCGTAGACGTCACCCCAGCTTTGCGGCTCTTGCTTAACCTGAATGTCGGGGTGCTCCTTGTTGAACTGGTCGAGCAATTCCTGGATGCGCTTCACCCGCTGCGGCGGCTGCTCCATCTGCCACCAGGTCAAGGTGACGGGCTCGGCATAGGCGCTGCCTGCCAAGAGCGTGAGCGCCAGGCCGGCGGCCGCGGCAAATCTGAATGCTGTCATGGTGTGTACTCCCTATCCACACGGCTTGAATCGCGAATTTTCAAAGATGCGGGTTGCGGGGGCGGTAGCGGGCAACGAGTGCCTCGTTCACATCCGCCGCACCGGGCATGTTGGCGCTGAGATAAACCGGTGCGCCCTCGCCCGAAGCCTCCAACCGCGCCGCCACCTCGGCCAGAACTGCGTTGATCAGCGCCGCGCCGAGCGCGGTCGAGGCCGGGCCGACGCGCAAGGTGCTGTCCGGCACGCTGGTGATGGCATCGCCGGGGGGCGCTTCGTTGTCGAGTACGA
>SCRB01000307.1 GCA_004299545.1 Rhizobiaceae bacterium | reverse complement strand
GCTTGCCCCTCGGATCGGTAAAACGCAGATCGACGAATTTTACCTCGTTGTCCTTGATCTGCTTGATGATGTCGTCTGCAGTCGGCATGCTCGTTTCCCTGTGATGATGCTTGAAAATCCGGTTGAAAAATCAGCGGGGTTCAGATCGCGTCCGGGCCGGTTTCGCCGGTGCGGATACGGATGACTTCCTCGACGTTGGAGACAAAGATCTTGCCGTCGCCGATGCGGCCGGTCTGCGCCGCATTGCGGATGGCGTCGATGGCGGCCTCGACATTTTCGTCGCTCAGCACCACCTCCACTTTGACCTTCGGGAGGAAATCGACGACATATTCGGCACCCCTGTAGAGTTCGGTGTGGCCCTTTTGGCGGCCGAAGCCCTTCGCCTCGGTGACGGTGATGCCCTGGAGCCCGACCTCCTGAAGCGCTTCCTTCACCTCATCGAGCTTGAAGGGTTTTATGATGGCCTCGATTTTTTTCATGCGCTTTGAGTCTCCAAGATTCCATATCGGGCGAAATGGCACTATCCGCATCCGTCAATCGCCAAGCATGAAGCGTGCCAGATTGATCGGCGCCGCTCTCATTTTCGAAATTCGTCCAAAGATGCCGGCGGATTGAGCGTGGACGCCATAACATGAGGCGCTCGCAATGTCGAAAACCCCGGGGACCATGAGCAGAAAGGCGGGACATGCCTATGAATTAGGCAGGGAGGCTATTTTATGGTCACGGTTTCCAGCATCTGCTTTTCGGTTGCCGCATTGTCAGCCTGTCCTATCCTTGCCTCCCGAAATCTGCTTCCGAGGGAGGGATCGCTGACATGTCCTCAGAACTGCTGACCCCGCATGAAATGGCGAAGGCGGACGCACTGACGATCGCCGGCATGCCGGGCGGCGGGTACGCGCTCATGCGCAATGCCGGTGCAGCGGTCACCGCGGTCGCGCTCGAGCGGTTTCCCCGGATGCACGGCACCGACATATTATGCGGGCCGGGCAACAACGGCGGTGACGGCTATGTCGTGGCGCGTCTGCTCTCGGAGGCGGGCGTTCCCGTCCACCTCTGGGCGCTCGGGGTGCCGCGCGCGGGCACAGACGCCGCCCTTGCCGCCGATGCCTGCCCGATCAGGCCGCGGCCGCTCGGCGAATTCCAGCCAGCGCGTTCAAGCCTGGTCGTCGATGCCTTGTTCGGCGCCGGCCTGTCAAAGCCGGTCACGGGCGAGGCGGCCGATGCGCTGCGGCGTGTGAGGGAAAGCGGTGCTCCCGTCCTTGCCATCGACCTTCCTTCGGGTGTTTCGGGAGAGAGCGGCAAGATTCTCGGCTTTGCGCTTGCCGCGAACGCCACCGTTACCTTTTTCCGCAGGAAGCCCGGCCATCTGCTTGAACCCGGCCGGTCGTTGTGCGGCGAAACGATTGTCGCCGATATCGGTATCGACGCTTCCGTGATTGCCGAGATCGGCCCGGCGGCCCATGAGAACGGCCCCGAACTCTGGCTGGCCGCCCTGCCTTTCCCCGCTGTCGATGCCCATAAATATGCGCGCGGCCATGCCTGCGTTTTTTCCGGCGGACCGTCGGCGACGGGGGCCGCGCGGTTGGCGGCGCTCGCCGCCGCAAGGGCGGGGGCGGGCGCAGTCACGGTCCTGTCGCCTCCCGCCGCGATGCAGGTCAATGCCGCGCACCTGACGGCGATTATGCTCCGCCGGATCGCGTCGGAGGGAGAGCTGATCGATTTCGCGCGCGAGCGCAAGCCGTCCTCCTATGCGATCGGTCCCGGTTTCGGCGTGGGCGAGAATGCGCGTTCCTTCATCCTCTCCCTCCTTGGGCGGAAGGATGCGGACTGTAACGGGATGGTCGTTGATGCCGATGCCATCACTTCCTTCCGTGACGACCCTGCGCTTTTGTTCGCTGCCGCTGCCTCTTCCGGCGCGCCATCCCTTGTTCTCACGCCGCATGCGGGAGAATTCCGCCGCCTGTTTCCCGATCTGGCCGAGGGCGAGGCCGGCTCCAAACTTGAAGCGGCACGCCGGGCAGCCCGTCGCGCTAACGCCGTCGTCGTCTACAAGGGGCCTGACAGCGTCATCGCTGCGCCCGACGGGCGGGCGCGGATCAATTCCAACGGCGCGCCCTTTCTCGCAACCGCCGGGTCAGGAGACGTTCTCGCGGGCATCATCGCAGGACTTATGGCGCAAGGCATGTCTGCCTTTGATGCGGCGTCGGCTGCCGTCTGGATCCATGCGGAGGCGGGCTCGCGATTCGGTGCGGGACTGATTGCCGGGGACTTACCGCGACTTCTGCCCGCGATTCTCAGCGAACTCTTCCGTCAAGCCGCAAAAAAGCGTGTCTGAACGCAAAAACCGCGCCCTTGCCGAATGGAGAGGGCGCGGCTTTGCCAAATTACGCATGGCGCTTCGCGAAACGATGCTACCTGCGAAGTTTACGGCTCCGGTACGCGAGACCTGATCCGGAGCGGGCGGCGGTGTCGCAACCGCCTTGCAAAAGGTTCTAGCGGAACATCCTTACCGCAGGGTTAGCGAGAGCTTAAGCAAAGCTAAACATGGCATTTTTTTGGTTAACGAACGCAACTGCTCCCGCTGCGCGGGCGCCCCGCCGTTTCGCGTACGGGTCAGGCTTTTCCCCGCAGGAAATTGATGATGCCGGAAAAATCCGTGCCGGCATGGCCCTGCTGGTTGAAAAGCGCGTAAAGCTGGGTCGCTTCGGCGCCGAGAGGCGTGACGGCACCTGAGGCTTGCGCGGCTTCCTGGCTGAGTTTCAGGTCCTTCAGCATCAGGGCAGCCGCGAAACCCGGTTTGTAGTCGCGATTGGCCGGAGAGTTCGGCACAGGGCCGGGGACGGGACAATAGGTGGTGAGAGACCAGCACTGGCCCGACGATGTCGAGGCGACGTCGAACAGCGCCTGATGCGAAAGGCCGAGCTTTTCGGCAAGGACGAAGGCTTCGCCGACGCCGATCATCGAGATGCCGAGGATCATGTTGTTGCAGATCTTGGCGGCCTGTCCGGCACCGCCTTCGCCGCAATGGACGATGCGGCCGGCCATGGGCTGGAGGATCGGTTCCGCCTTGTCGAAGGCGTCCTTGGCGCCCCCGGCCATGAAGGTGAGGGTGCCGGCCTCGGCGCCGCCGACCCCGCCGGAAACCGGCGCATCGACGGAGAGCATGCCGTAGGCGGCCGCGACCGAATGGGCCTTGCGCGCGGAATCGACGTCGATGGTGGAGGAATCGATGAAAAGCGTGCCTTTCCGGGCCTTGCCGACGATGTCGCTATAGACGGAAAGCACATGCTTGCCCGCCGGCAGCATGGTGATCACGACGTCCGCATTCTCGGCCGCCGCCCCGGCGCTTGCCACAATGTCGAGGCCGTGCGCTTTTGCCGTTTCAAGGCTGGCCGGCACCAGGTCGAAGCCCAATACCTTGTGGCCGGCCTTGACGAGATTGGCGGCCATCGGATTGCCCATATTGCCGAGGCCGATGAATGCGATGGTGGTCATGGATGGATGGTCCTTTCCTGGTGGCAGGCAATCGGTATTCGGCAGTCGGCAACAGGCAGTCGGATTTCGGTTCGTGCTCTTCGCCGACTGCCGATTGCCTACTGCCTGATTAATTGCCTCGCGATAATCACGCGCATGATTTCATTTGTGCCTTCGAGAATCTGGTGAACGCGCAAATCGCGCACGAGCTTTTCAACGCCGTAATCATGAAGATAACCATAGCCGCCATGCACTTGCAGCGCATCGTTGGCGACATCGAAACAGGCGTCGGTAACGAAGCGCTTGGCCATGGCGGACCATTTGGTGGCGTCGGGAGCCTTGCGGTCGAGCTTCGAGGCCGCCGTGTAAAGGAAGACGCGCGAGGCCTGCAGGTTGGTCTCCATGTCCGCGAGCTTGAACTGTATTGCCTGGAAGCGGTCGATGGCCTGGCCGAAGGCTTGCCGCTCCCCGGCATAGGCAAGCGCCTTGTCGAAGGCACTCTGGGCGCCGCCGAGCGAGCAGGCGGCGATATTGAGCCGGCCGCCATCGAGCCCGGCCATGGCGATCCTGAAGCCCTGTCCCTCGCTTGACAGCAGATTTTCGGCCGGGACCTTGCAGTCCTCGAAGATCACCTGGCGCGTCGACTGCATATGCCAGCCCATCTTGCTCTCGATCTTGCCGAAGGACAGGCCGGGCGCATCCTTGGGGATGACGAGGGTCGAGATGCCTTTCGGTCCGTCTTCCCCGGTACGCACCATCGCGACATAGAGATCGCTGTCGCCGGCGCCTGAAATGAACTGCTTGGCGCCGTTCAGAACATAGTCGCTGCCATTGCCCCCGCTCCTGACGGCGCGCGTCTTGAGCGCCGCGGCGTCAGAGCCGGAGCCAGGCTCGGTGAGGCAATAGCTTGCCAGCAGTTCCATCGAAGCGAGGCGCGGGACGAAGCGCTGCCGCTGAGACTCGTCACCGAACGTATCGATCATCCACGTCGCCATGTTGTGGATGGAAATGAAGGCGGCGAAGGCCGGGCAGGCGGCCGCCAGCGCCTCGAAGATGAGGACAGCGTCGAGGCGGCCAAGGCCCGATCCGCCGACATCTTCCCTGACATAGATGCCGCCGAAGCCGAGCGGCCCGGTTTCGCGGATGATGTTGGCTGGGAAAAAGCGTTCCCGGTCCCAGTCAAGGGCATAGGGCGCGACCCGATCAGCCGCGAAAGCGGCCGTCATTTCGCGAATGGCGCGTTGGTCCTCGCTCAGTTCGAACTGCGCTGTGCCGGTGTCGGAAATCGCGTCCATGGCAACTTCCCTTTTTGTTTCGCTTTGCCTCTTATCAGTTTAAAGCATTGCCACATCGCGACGCAACGCGACGCTTCGCAAAGGCGCTGTGCAGGTTCCATGAAAAGACGCGTCGTCAGCCGATGAATGTTCAGGAACTGCTCGACAAGACCCGATCCTATCTGGCCGAAAGGCGGAATGGGATGATCGATGATTTCATCGGCCCGATGGATTGGGCGATGGAACCGCGCCCGCTAGCCGCCCGTCCGCTTCCCTGTCTGACGCATCTGGACGCTATCCTCGCCCGCGCCGGGCAAAAGGAAAAGCCGCTGGTCCGTTTGATTGCCACCCATGCGCGCTCGCTGGCCTGGGGGCAGACATACAGGGCAGATGATTTCGGCGAAACCTTCCTGCAAAATTACGGCTGGGTCGAATTGTTCGGAACAAGGGGCTATTTTGCCAATGACAGGCTTGCCGCCGGCTTCCTGCTTCTCGGGGGCCATATCCACTATCCGGATCATCACCATATCGCCGAGGAGGTCTACATTCCGCTGACGGGCGGGACCGAGTGGCGTGCCGGCGGCGCGGGTTTCCGGACAAGAGAGGCGGGCGAAGTGGTCCATCACCCGTCCAATGTGGTTCACGCGATGCGGACTGGCGACGTGCCCCTGCTTGCCCTTTATCTTTGGCGCGGCGGTCCGCTCGACCAGCGCTCCATCATCGACGGGAATGCGGGGACTGTCTGATGGTACGCGCGCTGATGCTGCAAGGCACGGGGTCGGATGTCGGCAAGACGGTGCTCGTGGCGGGGCTTTGCAGGCTGGCGCGAAAGCGCGGCTATGCGGTGAGGCCGTTCAAGCCACAGAATATGTCGAACAATGCCGCCGTCGCCTCCATACCCGGTTCGAACGAGGAGGGCGAGATCGGTCGTGGGCAATGGCTACAGGCGCTTGCCTGCGGGGTTCCGCCAACCGTTCACATGAATCCCGTCCTGCTGAAACCGCAGAGCGAGAGGGGATCGCAGGTCATCCTTCAGGGCAGGGCCATCGGCCAGGCGGAGGCGCGCGCTTACCAGCGGCGGAAGGGCGAATTGCTGGCGGTGGTGATGGCTTCATGGGATCACGTGCGGCAGGATGCTGATCTGGTGATCGTTGAAGGGGCGGGGTCGCCGGCGGAGATCAATCTGCGCGAAGGCGACATCGCCAATATGGGCTTTGCCACGCGGGCGGACGTACCGGTCGTCCTGGTCGGCGACATCGATCGGGGAGGGGTGATCGCCTCGCTGGTCGGCACTCACGCCATTTTACCGGAGGGCGACCGGCGCATGATCGCCGGCTATCTGATCAACAAGTTCAGGGGCGATGTATCGCTGTTCGACGATGGCTTGCTGGCCGTCACGCGTTTTACCGGCTGGCGCTTCTTCGGCGTCGTTCCATGGCTGAAAGACGCCGCGGCGCTGCCTGCCGAGGATTCCGTCATGCTCGACCGGTTGGAAGGCGGTGGCCGAAAATCTCTCAAAATCGCCGTGCCGGTCCTCGACCGCATCGCCAATTTCGACGATCTCGATCCGCTCAGCGCGGAACCCTCGGTCGAAGTCGTTTTCGTCAGGCCGGGTGAACGCCTGCCGAAAGACGCCGCTCTCGTCGTCATCCCCGGCTCGAAATCGACGATCGGCGATCTTCTCCGTTTCCGCGAGAACGGCTGGGACAGGGACCTTGCGGAGCACCGCGAAGCCGGAGGCCATGTGATCGGGATTTGCGGCGGCTATCAGATGCTCGGGCGCAAAGTATGTGATCCCGTCGGGATCACATAC
>SCRB01000306.1 GCA_004299545.1 Rhizobiaceae bacterium | reverse complement strand
GCCGGCACCAGAAACTGCTGGACGGCATCGTCGACGCACTCGCGGCCATGCTGAACGACGAGGCGACGCTCGCCACGCTGCGCGCCAAGATCAGGGAAGAACTGCCGACGCTCTTCAATTTCTTTCGTGGCGATGCCTATCTCCTGAAGCGCATCGTCGCTTCCGCAGGGGCCCTGTTCGAAGATGTGAAGGCCGATCCCGATCATCCGCTGCGGCGCGAATTCGACCGGTTTGCACATGATCTCATTGAGGATTTGCGCAACTCTCCCGCCGCTGCGGCGCGTGCGGAGGAACTGAAGCGGGAATTCCTCGAAAGGCCCGAATTGCAGGCGATCGGTGCCAACATATGGCAAAGCTTCCGGGATTTCGTCGAGGAAGACACGCGTTCGCCGCATTCCGCGATCCGCCGGCAGTTCGCCGCCATGCTCGCCGAGATCGGGAGGCGGCTTGCCGAGGATAGAGCCGTCCGCGCCGACATGAATGCGGGATTTGTCATCGCCTTCTCGGCCTTTATCGAAAGCCAGAAACGCGGCGTTTCGACCTTTATCGCCGATCAGGTCAAGCGCTGGGACCTGAAGCAGCTTGTCCGCATCATCGAGGTGAATGTCGGCAGGGACCTGCAATATATCCGCTTCAACGGCATGGTGATCGGCGGCATTGCGGGGCTTGTGCTTTATACCATCGAGCGATTGCTCGTCGGGACGTAACCCCCGTGTCGAGGGCTTCCGGCATGCGGAAGGGTCGGCTACTGATCTTTTCGGTTTGAATCGCGGGAGGAAAAAGTGAATCGAGTCTGGCTGCGGTCTTATCCGCCGGGTGTTCCCGCCGAAATCGATCCCGCGCAATATCCGTCCGTCGTCGCGCTGCTGGAGGAAAGCTTCTCCCGCTATGCCGATGACAAGGCCTATGTTCTCATGGACAAGGCGCTGACCTACCGAGACATCGACCGCCTGTCGGAGGCGTTCGGCGCCTATCTCCAGAGCCTCGGGCTGGAGCGCGGCGACCGTGTCGCCATCATGCTGCCGAACGTGCTGCAATATCCGGTCGCTCTCGCCGGCGTGCTTCGTGTCGGCTTCGTCGTCGTCAACGTCAACCCGCTCTATACGCCGCGGGAACTGGCGCACCAGTTGAACGATTCTGGTGCGAAGGCGATCGTCATCCTCGAAAATTTCGCCCATACGCTGGAGCAGGTCCTGGGTGAAACGCCGGTACGCCATGTGGTCGTGACCAGCGTCGGCGATCTTCTCGGTTTTCCAAAGGGGGCTGTGGTCGATTTCGTGCTGCGGCACGTGAAGAAAGCCGTGCCGAAATGGTCGTTGCCGAAGGCCATGCGCTTCCGCCGCGCCCTTGAAGAGGGGTGGAAGCGGAAGCTGGCGAAGCCCGAAATCAAGCCGGAGGACATCGCCGTCCTGCAATATACGGGCGGCACGACGGGCGTGTCGAAGGGCGCGGTCCTGCTTCACCGCACGATCATCGCCAACCTCCTTTCCTCGGAAGCCTGGATGAAGCCGGGCATCGAGCGGCGGCCGATCGAAGGTCAACTGACCTTCATCTGCGCCCTGCCGCTTTACCACGTCTATGCGCTCATCAGTTGCGCCCTGCTGGCCATGCGCACCGGCGGCGTCAATGTGCTGATCCCTAATCCGCGCGATATCAAGGGGCTGGTCAAGGAACTCGGAAAATACCGGTTCCACGCCTTTCCGGGCGTCAATACGCTCTTCAACGCGCTCGCCGACAATCCCGATTTCGCCAGGCTCGATTTCTCGCAATTGCGGATCTGCGTCGGCGGCGGCATGGCCGTCCAGGAGGCCGTGGCGAAGAAATGGCTCGCCGTAACCGGCTGTCCCATCATGGAAGGCTATGGCCTGTCTGAAACCAGTTCCGGCATCACCTGCAATCCGACCAACTCGGACGCCTTCACCGGCACGATCGGCCTGCCGTTGCCGAATGTGGATATTCGCATCGTCGATGAGGAGAGCAGGGAGGTTTCGGCCGGCGAACCGGGCGAAATTGCGATCAGAGGGCCGCAGATCATGGCCGGCTACTGGCAGCGACCCGATGAGACGGCGGCGGCGATGACCTCGGACGGCTATTTCAAATCCGGCGACATCGGCGTGATGGACGAAAAAGGCTTTGTCCGCATCGTCGACCGCAAGAAGGATATGATCCTGGTCTCCGGCTTCAATGTCTATCCGAACGAGATCGAGGATGTCGCCGTCAGCCATCCGGGGGTCAGGGAGGCGGCGGCGGTCGGTGTGCCGGACCGGAACTCCGGCGAGGCGGTCATGCTCTTCGTCGTGCGCCGCGATGCCGCGCTGACGAAAGAGGCGCTCAAGAAATTTTGCGCCGAAAGGCTGACGGGCTATAAGCGTCCCCGCATTATCGAATTCCGCAATGAGCTTCCCCACACGAATATCGGAAAGGTGCTGAGGCGCGAACTGCGCGAAGAAGCGCTGCGGTCAATGGACGGGACGGCAAATGGGAATGCAGGATAAGGGTGAACTGAGAACCAGGCCGGGATACACGATTTCCGACATGGCGGGAGAGATCGGCGGAGAAATCGGCATTTCGGGATGGATGAAAGTCGATCAGCATATGATCGACGGCTTCGCGGCAAGCACCGGGGACAGGCAGTGGATCCATGTCGACGTCGAAAGAGCGGCGCGTGAAAGCCCGTTCGGTGGTGCGGTCGCGCACGGTTTCCTGACTCTTGCGCTCATCCCGGTACTGAACGACGACATTGCCGCCTTGCCGGAAGGCGTGGAGGTGGTCATCAATTACGGTCTCGACAGGCTCCGCTTCCTGACCCCGGTGAAAGCGGGTGCGCGCGTCAGGATGCGCTCGAAACTGCTCGACGTGCAGCAAAAGACGCCCGAACGCTTTCTGGTGAAGATCGAGCAGGTGATCGAGATTGAAGGCGAGGAAAAGCCGGCGCTGATCGCCGAGACGCTTTTGCTCTATGTCTTTGCGGAGCCGCAGGAATTTCGTAGGCATTAGGCGTTTTGCACCACTTCCAGTGTACTCGACCGAGTGATAGCGTCCCGGCCCTGTCAGAGCCGGGAAGGGAGTGCCGTCCATGCCTCAGGAGCCGATTCGTTTCGCCAATGGCGCGGCCTATGACCGGATGATGGGCGTATGGACGCGCTTCGTCGGCGACATCTTTCTCGATTGGCTGGCGCTGAAACCAGGCCTCCAATGGCTTGATGTCGGCTGCGGTACGGGTGCCTTTACGCAATTGGTGGTCGACCGCTGCCGGCCGGCGGGAGCGCAGGGCATCGATCCTTCGGAGAGCCAACTGGAATTCGCCAGGCAGCGCCCGGCGGCGAAGACAGCTGAATTCCGGCTCGGCGACGCGATGGACCTTCCGTTCGAGGACAGCCGTTTTGACGCCGCCGTGATGGCGCTTGTGCTTTTCTTCGTGCCCGAACCGGAAAAAGGCGTCGCCGAGATGATGCGCGTGGTCAGGCCGGGCGGAACGGTGGCGGCCTATGTCTGGGATATTTTGGGCGGCGGTTTCCCGATGGATCCGATCGTCGCCGAATTGCGTGCCATGGGTAAAACCCCGGTCCTGCCGCCGCGCACCGATATCTCGACGCTCGATGCGCTGGAGGCACTTTGGAGGCGTTGCGGCCTTGAAGCCGTGGAGGCACGCCCGATCGCGGTCGAGCGGACCTTCGCCGATTTCGAGGATTATTGGCGAACGACGCTTGGGGCCGGTTCGGTCAAAGACAGGATCGCGGCGATGCCGGAGGCGGAACGAACGCGGCTGAAGGAAGGCGCCCGCGCCCGCCTGCCGGCCGAAGCCGATGGCCGCATCATCCAGAAGGCCTGGGCGAACGCGGCGAAGGGCCAAGTGCCGGGGTAGTCAGGACAGCCAGTCCGACAGCTTCGCCTTCCTCACGTCCTGAAGCAGCTTCACGAAACCCGCTGCCTGAAATTCCGCCGTCGCCCTGCCCTTTTCGGCGGTGGCGATTGAGGCATTGCCGACGACGCCGTGCGGATTGAGGTCGGTCGCGATCCACGAGAAAGCGTGCTTTCCGG
>SCRB01000305.1 GCA_004299545.1 Rhizobiaceae bacterium | reverse complement strand
CGGGATGCGGGCGTGTTCCGTCATCGTGTATTCGGTCCCACCGACGATCTCCGCCTTCGTGATGCCGTAGGCCGCGCCGCCAACCTTCACATCGACCGTATTCGAGCCTGCCAGCACACCATCGAGATCGATCACGAGAGCCGGTGCTCCAGCGCCCGCCAGCGCCACTACGGCGTCATTTGCCTTGCTCCGACCGGAGACGGCATACCCATTCGTCTTGTTCTGGATCCAGATGGACGAATACAGACCACCGATCAACTGACTGAACGGTGCTTGATTGACGAGAGCAGTAAGAGCGGCGGCTTGAGGCATGTGTTCTCCTTAGGGGTTGGGTGACTACCAAATGGCGACTCGTTGCCGAAAAGAAGCGAGTCTCGTTGCTGGTGCGTTAGCCAGTATCAGGCATTCTCTGAGGTTTCACAAAAAACAGCGGGGATTGGCGCGAACGTCAGTCGTTGCAGGGAGAGATGAGCATCTGGGCGCAATCGCGGGCCGTACCCAGCTCCTCGCTGCTCAACAGCAGTGGCTTCAGGCGCTCTGTCTCGTCGGCAAACTGCCGCTTTGCCACTGGGTCCTCGCGCAATCTCCTGCGGAACTGCGAATGCAGTTGCCAAATGTCCGCCTTGTCCTCCCGCTTCTCAGGCAACGCGTCGTACCAGCGCTGGAAAAGCGCTGGTTCAGCAATCTCCCGGACGCGTGTGTCCAGGTCAGGCAGATGCGGCGCGACCTCCTCCCACTGGACCGGAAGAGCGGCGTGCTCGCCCTCAAATCTGAACTGGAATCCCATGCCGGACTTGCGGGCCAGCACGTCATTCCACACACTTTCCCGTTGCGCCCACTCGGCCGGCGCAACGTTCCTGTCGGGGTCGCTTGAATTCCAGTAGGCATAGGCGATCGTTACGCCAGCGTCCTTCAACAGATGCAGGACCGGCTCGCTGAATTCGCTGAACACACATCCAACGACTTCGGCGAGGCGCTGAGAATGCCAGCAGGTCAACACCACCTCAAGGTCTACTTCCGGGTCGCGCTCGCGTGTCGCCCGAATATGCTGCTGCCGCTTCGCGATGGCGCGACGGACCAGTGACGCTGGTCTGGCTGACACCATCCCTTCGGTTCCCCCTGTCGCGATCGCATGGCGCGAGCGGTCCATCACGTCCACGAAAATACCCGCGTATGCCTGAAGGTAGCGTTGTCGCTGCAGGGCCTCGATTCGCTCCCTGACAGACTCCATCGCTTCAACGATGCTGCCCAGCTCTCGCTGAACGAACTTGAATCCCGTGTGGATTTGGGTGCTCATGCGGTGGCCAATGCGTCAGTCACGCGCAACGCTGCACGCAACGGCTCCGCGCCGTCCCGAAGGCGAATATCGAGATCAGCATCCGGAAATATCGATCCCTCGAGCTCGGCACGAACGCGCATGAGCATCCGTCCGAGGTAGTTCTGTCCGCGGCCATTAACGATGCCCCAACGCCGGCCAGCGTCGTCGTCGATCCGTCCAGCCTCGACAATCTGGGCATCGCCTGTTGCAAGCAGCAACTCTCGCAGGTCGGCATGCTGCATAAACTTCGCACGCAGACAGGTAAGCATCCACGGGTAACGCAGCCGCGACCAGCCGGGCCGGGTATGGAAGCCGAGCAGCGCATCAGCAGTGCGCCCCATGATCTCGGTCGGGTCTGCATCGTTTGAAGGCAGGACGTGGGCCGCCAGCGCGACGAGCGACGGCGCCGGCGCGGACATCAACCAGTCGCGCACGCGTGGATCGCGTGGCTTGAGCCACTGGTACCCGTGTTCAACGGTCGCGAACCGCGAACCGTCGATCTCGATCTCGCGACGAAAGAGGTTGCTGAACGCACCGTAAGGCTTCTCATTGGCCCGATAGAATTCGATCGCCTGTTTCATCCCGTCACCCCGCTGATATGCAGCTTCATGGCCTCGTGCAACTCGTCCGCGAAGGCTTCGACTGTCCATAGCGCAGTCGATTTCCTGATCGGATTGCTCGACGATTTCAACGAAACTCGTCCGATTCGTCGTCTCTCAGCCAGCGTCGGCCTTTGCCCCACACGTCTTCGGGCGAGATCTCGCCCGCACGCATCACAAATTCGGCGGGATCGAAGACCCGACACGACCGGATACCCGACTGGATCAGGTCGAACAGTTCCATCGGCGCACCGATCGTACGCAACGCGCGGACCTGGTTCGTGTTCGAATCAACCAGCACGACGAGCATGACATTGCTGTCCGGCCTTTCCTCCGCCCACTTCTGCATCACGTCGACGTGGGCCGCAATCGGTGCAGCCAGCGGCCAGACCTTGCCGTCGCCGGTTCGCAGTGCGAGCATCAGCACACCCACGGGCAGTTCGGGCGTCTGCAGCAGTGCGAGCCCATGAGGAATGCTCTGCACGCCGGCGATATCCTCGTCCGAGACATCCGGTAACTGGAGCACCATCGTCAACACGTCGCTAACGATAGTCGTGGCCAGCGCCATTTG
>SCRB01000304.1 GCA_004299545.1 Rhizobiaceae bacterium | reverse complement strand
GGCACGTGGACGGCCTGTCACCTCGCAACGATTGCGGATGCGCACAGCGGCCGAATTGCGCGGCAGGGCGGCGAGCTTCAGCTGGGCGCGGAAGCGCTCCTCCATCGAAAGCTCCTGGTTCATGATGACCGCCTTCAGCGCCTTGCGCTTGGCTGAATAGCGCTGCACGGCCTTGCGGCGGCGGTTGTTCTTCTCGACTGAACTGGTCTTTGCCATAGTCTGTTCCTTGTGCTCGCCTGCCGTTACTGCCGGAAGGGGAAGTTGAAGGCCTTGAGCAGCGCCCTGGCCTCATCATCCGTCTTGGCGGTCGTACAAACGACGATGTCCATTCCCCAGATCTGGTCGACCTTGTCGTAATTGATCTCGGGGAACACGATGTGCTCCTTGATGCCCATCGCGAAATTGCCACGGCCATCGAAGCTCTTGGGGTTCAAGCCCCGGAAGTCGCGCACGCGCGGCAGCGCCACCGTGATGAGCCGGTCCAGGAATTCGTACATGCGGTCCTTGCGCAGCGTCACCTTGGCGCCGATCGGCATGTTCTCGCGCACCTTGAAGCCCGCGATGGAATTGCGCGCCCGCGTCACGACCGCCTTCTGCCCGGAGATCAGCGCCAGGTCCTCGGCCGCAACCGCCGGCTTCTTGGAATCCGCCGTCGCCTCGCCGACGCCCATATTGATGACGATCTTGTCGATGCGCGGCACTTGCATTTCGTTCTCGTACTTGAACTGGTCGCGAAGCGCCTTGCGCATTTCCGTCTTGTATTTCGTCTTGAGCCGCGGCTCGTAATCGGTCTTAGCCATCGATCGTTTCTCCAGAGCGCTTGGCAACGCGCACCTTGCGGCCATCCTTCTGAACCGTGAATCCGACGCGGGTCGGTTTTCCGTCCTTCGGATCGGCAAGGGCCAGGTTGGACAGATGGATCGGCGCTTCCTTGGTGAGGATGCCGCCCTCCTGGTTCTGCGTCTGGCGCTGGTGACGGCGCACCAGGTTGATGCCGCGCACGACCGCCTTGCTGTCCTTCGGCGCGACGGAAAGCACCTCGCCGCTGCGGCCCTTGTCCTTGCCGGCAAGGACGACGACCTTGTCGCCTTTCTTGATCTTCTGCATCGTCGTTTTCCTCAGAGCACTTCAGGCGCGAGCGAGATGATCTTCATGTGGTTCTTGGCGCGAAGCTCGCGCGGAACCGGCCCGAAGATACGCGTGCCGATCGGCTCTTTCTTGTTGTCGACCAGGACGGCCGCGTTCTTGTCGAAGCGGATGACGCTGCCGTCGGAGCGGCGAATATCCTTGGCCGTGCGCACCACCACCGCCTTCATCACGTCGCCCTTCTTGACGCGGCCGCGCGGAATGGCTTCCTTGATCGACACCACGATGATGTCGCCGACGGAAGCGTATTTCCGCTTCGAGCCGCCCAGCACCTTGATGCACATGACACGACGGGCGCCGGAATTGTCAGCGACGTCGAGGTTTGTTTGCATCTGAATCATGACTGGCCGCCTTTTCCTTCTCCGGAGGAGGCTTGCGCCCTCCCCGGCATGTTATGACTGTTGTTATTGCGCCTGCTCTTCGGTGATCACCGTCCAGCGCTTGCGGCGCGAGATCGGCGCGCATTCCTGGATGAAGACGATATCACCCACCTTGTGAGCGTTCGTTTCGTCATGCGCCTGGTACTTCTTGGTCAGGCGCACCGTCTTCTTCATTACCGGATGCGTGAAGCGGCGCTCGACATCGACCACAACCGTCTTATCGTTCTTGTCGCTTACGACTGTGCCCTGCAGGATGCGCTTTGGCATTGTCTTGTCCTTTACGCCTTCTTGCCCGCCGCCCGTTCGGCGGCGATTGTCTTGATACGCGCGATGTCGCGGCGAACCTGCCGGACACGCGCCGTCTTCTCGAGCTGGCCGGTCGCCTTCTGGAAGCGCAGGTTGAACTGCTCCTTCTTCAGCTTCGCCAGTTCATCGTTCAACTGGTCGGGGGTCATCCCCCGGGCTTCTTCGGTCTTCATGGCGATCGACTTCCCTATTCCGCAATGCGCTGGACGAAGCGCGTCCTGACCGAGAGCTTCGCCGCTCCGAGGCGAAGCGCCTCGCGCGCGATTTCCTCGCTGACGCCGTCGAGTTCGAACATGATGCGGCCCGGCTTGACGCGGCAGGCCCAGTAATCGACCGCACCCTTGCCCTTGCCCATGCGCACTTCGGTGGGCTTCGACGTGACCGGAACATCCGGAAAGATACGTATCCACACCCTGCCCTGGCGCTTCATCTCACGCGTTATGGCCCGGCGCGCCGCTTCGATCTCGCGCGCCGTCACTCTGTTCGGCTCCAGGGCCTTCAATCCGAAGGCGCCGAAATTCAGATTGGTCCCGCCCTTGGCGAGACCGTGGATGCGGCCCTTGAACTGCTTGCGGTAAGTCGTGCGCTTTGGCTGCAGCATCTTGTATTACTCCGAAATCCTTCCGCCCTCAGGCGTTTTCGCGGCGGCGCGCGCCCTGGCTGTGGTCGCCCTCGACCGCGCGGCGTTCCGATGCCATCGGGTCATGTTCGAGGATCTCGCCCTTGAACACCCAGACCTTGACGCCGCACGTGCCGTAAGCCGTCTCGGCCGTCGCCGTACCGTAATCGACATCGGCGCGCAGCGTATGAAGCGGCACACGCCCCTCGCGGTACCATTCCATGCGCGCGATTTCCGCGCCGCCAAGCCGGCCCGCACAATTGATGCGGATGCCCTCGGCGCCGAGCCGCATGGCCGATTGCACGGCGCGCTTCATGGCGCGACGAAAGGCGACGCGGCGCTCGAGCTGCTGCGAGATCGACTGCGCGATCAGTGTCGCGTCGATCTCCGGCTTCCTCACCTCGACGATGTTCAGGCTCGTATCCGCCTTCGTCATCTCGGTCAGCTTGCGGCGTAACTTCTCGATATCGGCGCCCTTCTTGCCGATGATGAGGCCCGGACGAGCCGAATGGATGGTCACGCGGCACTTCTTGTGCGGGCGCTCGATCACGATCTTGGAGATGGCGGCCTGCTTCAGCTCCTTCTCCAGATATTTACGGATCTTGATGTCCTCGTGCAGCAGCCGGCCGTATTCCCCGGTGTTCGCGAACCAGCGCGAATCCCAGGTGCGGTTGATGCCGAGACGCAGCCCGACCGGATTGACTTTCTGGCCCATCAGGCGGCCTCCACTTTTTCTTCGACTTCCCTCACCACGATGGTGAGGTGCGAAAACGGCTTCTGGATGCGGCTGGCGCGGCCACGGCCCCTGCTGTGGAAGCGCTTCATGACGATCGACTTGCCGACGTAAGCCTCGGCGACGACCAGCGCGTCGACGTCGAGATCGTGATTGTTCTCGGCATTGGCGACTGCCGATTCCAGCGTCTTCCTGACCGTCCCGGCAATCCGCTTGCGCGAGAATTCGAGATCGGCGAGCGCGGTGGCGACCTTCTTGCCGCGGATCAGCTGAGCCACGAGGTTCAGCTTCTGCGGGCTGACGCGGATCGTGCGCAGCACGGCGCGGGCTTCGTTGTCTTCCAGCCGCCGGGGAGCTTTCGGCTTGCCCATCGTTACTTCCTCTTCGCCTTCTTGTCCGCGCCGTGGCCGTAATAGGTGCGAGTCGGGGCGAATTCCCCGAACTTGTGACCCACCATGTCCTCGGACACGGACACCGGTATATGCTTCTGGCCGTTATAGACGCCGAAGGTGAGGCCGACGAACTGCGGCAGGATGGTGGAGCGGCGGCTCCACATCTTGATCACCTCGTTGCGGCCGCGCTCGCGCACCTTGTCGGCCTTCTTCAAGAGAAAGCCGTCGACGAACGGGCCTTTCCAAACTGAACGGGACACGTCTGCCTACCTCTCTTTAGCTCTTGCGCTGATGGCGCGAGCGCATGATGAACTTGTCGGTCTGCTTGTTGGACCGCGTCTTCTTTCCCTTGGTCGGCTTGCCCCAGGGGGTGACCGGATGACGGCCGCCCGAGGTGCGGCCTTCGCCGCCGCCATGCGGATGGTCCACCGGGTTCATGGTCACGCCGCGATTGTGGGGACGCTTGCCGAGCCAGCGCTGGCGGCCGGCCTTGCCGAGATTGATGTTGCCGTGGTCCGGGTTGGAGACCGCACCGACGGTGGCAAGGCAGGAGCCGTGCACCATGCGCTGCTCGCCCGAATTGAGGCGCAGGATCGCCATGCCCTGATCACGGCCGACGAGTTGGGCGTAGGTACCGGCGGAGCGCGCGATCTGGCCGCCCTTGCCGGGCTTCAGCTCGACATTGTGGACGATCGTCCCGACCGGCATCGAGGAAAGCCGCATCGCGTTGCCGGGTTTCACGTCGGCGCTGTCGTTGGCAACGACCGAATCGCCAACCGCGAGGCGCTGCGGCGCCAGGATATAGGAGAGCTCGCCGTCCTCATATTTGATGAGGGCGATAAAGGCCGTGCGGTTCGGATCGTATTCCAGCCGCTCCACCTTTGCCGCGACGCCGAACTTGGCGCGCTTGAAATCGACCCGGCGATAGGTTCGCTTGTGACCGCCGCCCTGGAAACGCGCCGTGATGCGGCCGTGATTGTTGCGGCCGCCGGACGACGACAACCCCTCCGTCAAGCCCTTGACCGGCTTGCCCTTGTAGAGGCCCGAACGATCGACGATGACCAGCTGTCGCTGGCCGGGCGTCACCGGATTATATGTCTTGAGTGCCATTCCACTATCCTCGGGCTTCTCAGAGTCCTGTCGCCACGTCGATCGACTGGCCTTCGGCCAGCGTCACGATGGCCTTCTTGACGTCGCTCTGCCTGCCGACCGTGCCACGGAACCGCTTCGCCTTGCCCTTGCGGACGAGCGTGTTCACGGCCATCACCTTGACGCCGAAAAGCGCTTCGACAGCAGCCTTGATCTCCGGCTTCGAGGCCTTCTTCGCGACATTGAAGACCACCTGGTTGACTTCCGATGCCATCGTCGATTTCTCGGTGATGGCAGGGCTGACGATTACGTCGTAGTGGCGGAGATCCGTCATTTGAACCGCTCCTCGAGTGCCTCGACAGCGGACTTGGAAAGGACCAGCGTGTTCCGGCGCAAAATGTCGTAGACGTTGATGCCCTGCACGGGCAGCACGTCGATGTTCGGGATGTTGGCTGCGGCATGCTTGAAATTCTGGTCAAGCTCCGCTCCGCCGATCATCAGCGCATTGGTCAGGCCGAGCGACGCGAAGCTGGATGCAAGCGCCTTCGTCTTTGACTCGCCGAGCGCCAGATCGTCGATGACGATCAGGTTCGACGCCTTCGCCTTGGCCGACAGCGCATGCTTCAGGCCAAGCGCGCGAACCTTCTTCGGCAAATCATGGGTATGGTCGCGCGCGACCGGCCCATGGGCCTTGCCGCCGCCGCGGAACTGCGGAGCCCGTCCGGAAGAGTGACGGGCGCGGCCGGTACCCTTCTGCTTGTACATCTTGGCGCCGGTGCGCGAGACGTCGGCACGGGTCTGCGCCTGATGCGTTCCCTGCTGCTTCTTGGCCAACTGCCAGCGCACGACACGCTGAAGAATATCCTCGCGCGGGTCGAGCGCGAAAATCCCATCGGAGATTTCCAGCTTGCCCGCGTCCTTGCCGGCGAGGGTCGTTACCTTGATATCCATTATTCGGCTCCCTCATTCGCCGGCGCTGCTTCCGTCTTCGCGGCCCGAAGTGCCGCAGGCTTCGGCGCATCCTTCGGAAGCTCGACCTTCACCGCATCGCGCACGACGATCCAGGCGCCCTTGGCACCCGGAACCGAACCCCGGATCAGGATCAGGCCGCGCTCCACGTCGGTCGAAACAACTTCCACATTCTGTGTCGTCACACGTACATCGCCCATGTGGCCGGCCATCTTCTTGCCCTTGAAGACCTTGCCCGGATCCTGACGCTGACCGGTCGAACCGTGCGTCCTGTGCGACACGGAATTGCCGTGTGTGGCACGGCCGCCGCCGAAATTATGGCGCTTGATGACACCCTGGAAACCCTTGCCGATGGACGTGCCCGTCACGTCGACCTTCT
>SCRB01000303.1 GCA_004299545.1 Rhizobiaceae bacterium | reverse complement strand
CGCCGGCTTCGTCGAGGCTTTCGGGATCACGTCCGACGATCTGCGACACCGCCTCCCGCCCGGCATCGAGCCCGTCCCTGTCGAGTGCATCCGCCACCGCGCGCACGTGCCGTGTGAGACTGCGCTGCGCGAAGACGCTGCTTGCGATCACCGCCAGGAACATCGCACCGAAAGGAAGGACGAAGAAAATTGCTTGCAGCACGCTTGAAACGACAACGCTGGCCACGACGATAACCACCAGGGCTGCAATCCCCGCCAGCCGGCGGCGATCCCGCGAATCCGTGTCGCGGTTGAGCTTTTCGTCGAGAAAGCCGATCAACTGGCCGATCCAGATTACCGGATGGCCGATTGACTGCACCAACCGGTCGGGATAGCCGATGGCCCGTTCGACAAGCAGCGACAGAAAGGTCAGGACAAGGGACATGGCGCTTCGGTCTGAGGGCCTGAAGGCGGTTGACGACCACGGCGGCAGCCTCGACAGGGCCGATGCGCTCTTTCCCGATGCGCCGAAGCCCTGGATCGACCTGTCGACCGGGATCAATCCGCACCCCTACCCGCTTTTTACGCTCCCCGCCACCGCCTTCACGCGCCTGCCGGAAGAGAAAGGCGTCGCGGAACTTTGCGCCATTGCCGCCCATGCCTATGGCGCACCGTCGGGCGAAAACGTCGTCGCGGCCGGCGGCACACAGATCCTCCTGCCACTTGTCGCCGCCCTTGTTCCGGCAGGCCAGGCGCATGTCCTTGGTCCCACCTATGCGGAACACATCCGCGCGGCGGCCCTGGCCGGCCACCGCGTCGAGGAAACGAATGCGTTCGAACGCCTGGCCGACGCCGACCTCACGATCGTCGTCAATCCGAACAATCCTGACGGCCGCGTTGTCAAGCGTGCTGCTCTTCTCGATCTTGCCCGAACCCTACGGGCAAAAGATGGGCTTCTCGTCGTCGACGAAGCTTTCATGGATGTCGGGCCGCGCCCCGACACCCATGACGAAAGCCTCGCTCCCGACATCGGCGAAGGGAACATCGTCGTCTTGCGTTCCTTCGGCAAGTTCTTCGGCCTTGCAGGCGTCAGGCTCGGCTTCGCGCTCGCCGCGCCGCAAACGGCCGCCTGGCTGAAAGCCCGGCTCGGCCCCTGGGCGGTCTCGGGTCCGGCGCTTGCCTATGGCACAAAGGCGCTGGCCGATCACCGATGGCAGCAAGCCATGCGCCTACGCCTCGCGGCGGAAGCGGAGGGGCTTGACCGGCTTTTCGCGCAGTATGGATTTCCCGCCCTGGGCGGCACCAGCCTCTACCGCTTCTTCCGCCGCGAGCAGGCGCAATCGCTTTTCCGCTTTCTAGGCGAGAGAGGCATCCTGACGCGCCGCTTCCCGGAGCATCCGTGCGATCTGCGCGTCGGCCTTCCGGCAGGAACCGCTGAGGCGGAACGTCTCGCAGTTGCACTGGCGCGGTGGTCGGTTCAGGCTTCGAAGGAGCGCACCGGATGATCCATGTCTGCCCCTTGTCGCGTCTCGACCAGACACTCGCTTCCAGCGGCGCCAGCCATCTTGTGACGCTTTTGCGGGCAGACACACCCTTCGAGCGTCCGGCGAGCGTGGCGCACGACAGGCATCTGGCGCTTCTCATGCACGATATTGCCGCCGAGCAGCCGGATATGGTCGCGCCGTCCGAGCATCACGTCGGGCAATTGCTCACCTTCGCCGCACGTTGGGACCGCGCACACGCCATGCTCATCCATTGCTATGCCGGCATCAGCCGCTCGACTGCCGCCGCCTATATCGTCGCGGCGGCGTTGGAGCCGGACCGCAATGAAACGGAACTGGCACAAACACTCAGGCGGCTCTCACCCTCGGCAACGCCCAATCCGCGCCTTATCATGATCGCCGATTCCATGCTCGGCCGTGACGGCCGGATGATCGCGGCAGTTGCCGCCATGGGCCGGGGAGCGGACGCATTCGAGGGAACGCCGTTTTGTTTGCCGCTCAAGGCATACAAGCGCGGTCTGGCCTGAAGGTCGGCGCAGTTGTCCTTTCTACCGCATCGGGAAAGGGTTTGATCGTGAAGATGGCTTCACGGCACAATAGGATTGCAAAGCGAGGGGTATCGAATGAAGGTATTGGTTCTCGGCGCCGGCGTAATTGGCGTGACATCGGCCTGGTATCTGGCCGAAGCCGGCCATGAAGTGGAGGTGATCGACCGGCAGCAGGGACCGGCGCTCGAGACCAGCTACGCCAATGCAGGCGAGGTTTCGCCGGGCTATTCCTCCCCCTGGGCGGGTCCGGGTGTGCCGGTCAAGGCGATCAAATGGCTTTTGATGAAGCATGGCCCCCTCGTACTCAGGCCGAAAGTGGACGCCGCCATGTGGAACTGGCTCTTCCGCATGCTGCGCAACTGCACCAGCGCCCGTTATGCCGTCAACAAGGCGCGCATGGTGCCGCTCGCGGAATACAGCCGCGACTGCCTGC
>SCRB01000302.1 GCA_004299545.1 Rhizobiaceae bacterium | reverse complement strand
CGTATTTCTGCCCCCCCAGTCGCCGCAGATAGACAATGAGGATGCCGACCAGCAGGAAGGCTTCGAGGCTTTCACGAAACAGGATGAGGAATGTCACCAGCATGTCATTTTGCTTCCGTCGGGGCTGGAAGGGCTTGCGTGAGCGCGGTCATTTCGACCGGCTTCGGCGATGTCAGTTCGGGATAGCGCTTCTGCACCAGGTCGGTGATCCATTGCGGGAAGGTGCGGAATAGCAGCTTCGCCTCGACCTTCACCGGATAGACTGTATCTGGCGGAAGGTTATAGGTTTCGTCGCGATAGCCGTCGGCCGGGATGCGCGTATCCTCCAGCATCTTGCCGAAGCGCCAGAATTCGAGGCCGACGGCGTGCGCATCCTTGTCGCCCAGCACCTTGCGGAAGATGCGCGCATGCGGGTCGAGATGACCCGCGGCATCGAGTTTGCCCGAAGAGAGCACCGTCTTGCCGGCGGCATCCGTCACCGTCACGTCGAGCCAGAGCTGCCGGAAATCGGACGCTCCCGTCGGCAGCCTGTGGCCGGCACCAGTGTTCCGCACCCTGACCGTGACCTTGTCCTCGCCATCCGCGCGGATCGACAGCTTCGCCGACGTCTTCAGGAGCGCGATGGTTTCGGCCCGTGCGGCAGGATCGCGCAGGCCGACCAGATGGTATTGCGCGCCGACGAACTGATGCGTCACGACGTTCGGCTCGAGCGGACCGCCGTCGGTCGAACGGCCCGGCACGGGCTTGCCGATCTCGGAGACGCGTGCATGCATGTGGCAATCCGCGCAGGTGCGGTTCTTCGCCGGGTCGCCGGGGGCGTTGAAGGAGGAGTCGGCCCATTCCTTATATGTATCGCTGATATAGGCCCCCGGTCCCGGCGCGAATTCCTCGTGGCAGCCGGCACAGAGCTTCGGATTGTCCTTGATGTGATGCATCAGCGAGGTTGCATGCTCGTCGGGATGGGAGCGGATCAGGCGTGCGGCAAAGCTGCGCAGCGCGGCGACGTCGGAGGTTTCGCCGGGATAGAGCGGCCGTTCTCCCGGAGAGACATTGATGCTGGCATTGCCCGCGGAGGTGCCGCCGGAATCCTCGATTTTCGTGACCGTATGGCAGAAGAGGCAGCCGGTGCCTTCGTCGACCGTGCTCACATAATTCCGCAAGTCGGCGACCAGCGCCGTGCCGTTCTTGTCCAGCATCTGCGAGGGCTGGTCGGTTTTCGTCTTGCCGGACAGCAGCGCTTGCGGTGCGTGGCAGCCCATGCACCAGGCGCGGAAAGGTTCGCCCTCGGTCTTCGCCGCGAGGTCTTCAAGCACGACATAATAGGGGTCGGACTGGCCCATGAAATGGTGCATCGAGTTCGACCATTGCTTGAAGATATCGCTATGGCAGCTTGCGCATACGGCTGAGCTCGTCCAGGCTTTCGGATCGACCGAAGCGCCGGCATCCTTGCCGCGCAGCCAGGTGGCCAGAAGTGGCAAGTTGCCCGGAGACGTCACATAGGCGTGCAGGTCCTCCATCATCTTCCTGACTTCAGGCGAGGGATGATCGGGATCGGTCTGGGGCGTTGGAAAACGCGTGTCAAAGCCCATGCCGCCCTGTGTGTTGCGGACCATGCGGATGTAATCGCCGATGAAGTCGCCCGCCACCAGGTGCTCGAGGCTGCCATGGCCGGTGAAGGCGGTGTGGAATTCGTTGACCGGCGTGTCGCGGAAAAGCGCCCGGTTGGAGAAATTGAAGCCGTCGACATGGCAGCTCGAACAGCTCATCCAGTTGTCGCCGGTCATGGGCGCCTTGGGGAAGATCGAGGTGTTGCCGAGATCGAAAAGGCGTTCGCCGCGGCGCATGGCAGGAGGAAGCGGGTCTTTTGCTACGAGTTTGGCGAAATGCGCCTTGACCACCGAAACGCGTGCGAAAGCACTGTCGCCGCCCGTCGAAAGCTTCGACAGGTCGAGGCCCATGGCGTTCTGGACGTAGATGTCCTTGCCCGACACGATGATGCCGCGCGGGTTCTCGCCGGGCAGATGGCGGAAGATCTCGACCGCCTTGGCACCGTCCGTGGTCGCGGCCTTGCGGCTGGTCGAATCGATCGGCAGCGCGCGCGACAGGTCGAAGACGACGAGGTCCTCGCTGCCGGCCATGGTGACATAGGCCTTGGAGCCGTCGTCGGAAAAGGCGACGTCGGCGGGATTGGAGACGATGCGGGTGCGGTTGCCATCCTCGATGATGTTGATCTGCTTGAAAAGCTCCTTCCTGCGCGAAACCGCCTCGTGCTCGTCTCCCGGCTTGAGTGACAGGACGGAAATCGCCGGGAAGACGGTGGACTGGAACTGGAAAGGATGGTCGAAATTCCACAATTCGTGCGGCAGCCAGGCCTGCTTGCCGTCGGGGCTGACGGCGATGCGGTCGAGAACGCGCGGCAGGCCTTGCGACACGGTCTGGACCGGGTTCTGGGACGAAGCGAGCTTGATGAATTTCGTCCGTTTGAGCGGCAGATGTGTCGTGTCATAGATCGAAACGGCACCGATGAAAGCATGGCTGACGAGAAGGCGGCCATCCGGCATCAAGGCGAGGCCGCGGGGCGATTCCGCGACTTCCATATCGACTTTAACGGTGCCGTCGGGCGCGATGCCGTAGAGCCTGTTGCCTTCCGTCGCGGCAACCCAGAAAAGCCGGTTGCGATGATCGTAGACGATGCCGGCGGGGCGACCCTGAATGGCGATCTGCTTCTTCAGCGCCAGCGTGTCGGAGGCAAGGAAGGAAACCTTGTTGCCGACATAGTCGGTCGCTGCGACGAGGCTATCGTCGGGATCGACGGTGACGGACTGGATGTCGCCGCCGAGCACCGTTTCGGCTAGCCTCTTGCCGGTCGCGCGATCGATGCGGGAGACGGAGCCGCCGTCGAAATTGGCGGCGAGCAGCGTCTTGCCGCCGGCTTCGAGAAGAAGCGAACGGCTTTCGACGGCGTGAGGCAGGGGTGCGTCGATCGCCGGAGAAATCGTTGCCGACAAAACCGCCGCAATGACGCTTCCGAGCAGCAGGAACTTAAACAGGGAATAGCGCCAGGCGTGGGCCGCGACGAGGAGGATGAGCGGCAGGGAAAGAAGGAGATGCGTCCAGTGCGCGACCCCGCCTGTCGTCGTCTCGTTCCAGCCAATGAAAAGCAGGTAGGCGCCCGTCAGGAGAATCAGCGCCAGCATGATCTCAAGCGCGCGGCCGCTCCAGCGGTGGAACGCCTTTGACGTGGTCCGCACAAGCCCCCGATGCGTAGCCCAGAAAGGGATGAGCAGGGGAGGGACGAAAAGAACGGCGGCGGCGACGTGGATCACCAGTGCCCAGCGGACGACCCGCCAGGAAAGGCCGAAGGGTTCGAACAGCAGGACGCCGGTGATCAGAAGGGCATAGAGAGCCGCCTCGGCTGGCTTGGCCAGCCGATGGGACAGTTTCTTTCTCTTTTTTTCCCGGCAGGTCGTGGCGACGGCTCCGCCTGCATGTTCGATACGCATTTCCATGCCCGCGGCGACAAACGCCGCCGCGCCTGAAGTTGTCAAGCTTACGGCGTCACTTCCGCGCGCGAGGCCATGACCTGGGCGGTACCATATTTACCACCGGCGAATGTGACGCTCTTTATGCCGTTCTGGTTGATGTCGCCGGTCTTGTCGCCATCAACCAGATGCTCGCCCGTGTCGTTCAGCCATTCGGCAAGCTGGACGCCGCGGCTCACGACGTGGAACCAGGTCGTATAGCGCTTGGCGAGTGCCGCGCGGTCGAGCGCCGGATCTTTCTCGTTTTCCTTGTTGTGCAGGTTTTCCAGAAGTTCGCGCAAGCCGCCGCTGACAGCGCCCATCGTCCAGGGTGTTACCTCGAAAGGCTTGCCGGGCGTCGGATCGAAGAGGCCGGAAGCCTTGTCGACCATATGCGCATCCACCGCGTCGTAGACCTTGCGGGCGGCCATACGGTATTTCTCGTTGCCGGTGGCGATGAAGGCGGCCGACAGGCCCCGGATGACGGCGAATTGCGTGTCGAGGGAATGTTTCGCCGAGGCACCTTCGCCGATCGTGTAGCTGTCGGCGACGAGACCATCGGACCCGACCAGCTTATCGACGATGAAGTCGGCTTCCGTCTTCAACAGGTCGAGCGCCTGTTTGCCCTCAGCCGTGCCGAGCGGCTTGCCGCTCGAGGCCGACGCGTAGCCGACGGGAAGCGCGTCGACGGCGCGCTCGAAAACGTCGAGCGCAACGAGCGTATAGGCGGCATCGAAGGCGGTGACTGTGTTGCCTTGCTTCCCGTCTGCCCAGCTATCGACAAGCGTGCCAGCCTCCTTGTTGAAATGCAGGGTGGCAAGGTTTTGCAGGACCATGCCCGAAAGCTCCTCCACCAGGGAGAAGGGGTCGTCCGCCTTGACATATTTGGACGGATCGGTGCCGCGGTTCGCGGCCGGCGCCGCCGGGAAGGGATCGCCGTCGAACACGGCCAGGAAGGCCTTGTTCGCGTTCGTGTTGGCGGTGCGCTGGTCCATATAGCCATAGGCTTCGGCGAGCGGCCAGAGCATCATCCATGTGCCGCGCAGCGAGGAGCCGCCATCCGTTACCTTGAGGGCGCCGAGCGCATTGACGCCGTTCTTCTGGTCGAGCGTGACGGCAACCTTGTTCGGGAACCAGACGGGATGCTTCGCGGCGTCGTAGTCCGGGCCGATCGGCGCGCCCAGCGCCTTGCCGTCATAGCCGAAACGGTTGCGGAGCGTCAGAAGCTTGTCCCAGGTGATCTCGGTCAGGATCATGCCGTTGATGCCGTCGACCGAAGCCTTGCCGAGCGAGTGCTTGCCGTCGTGGTCCATGTCGGCCGAGGCGATCGCGTCGACCTCCTTGTCGGTCGTCGTCTCGTGCATGCCGCCGAGGAAATCCTGCGCCCACATCGTGTCCTTCAGGAGTTCACCGCCCGCGGCTTCCGGCGTGAAATTGTCGTCCATGCCGTCGGTACGCCAGGCAAGGGTCTTGTAGTCGCGAAAATAGGCGGGCGTGACCGCCTTGATCTTTTCGCTCTCGCCCTTGTGGGTCACGATCGTCGCATCCGACGAGGAAACGGGCGTTACATCGACCGCCTGACCGAATTCCGGCACGCCCTTATCGAGCGGGAAAGTGATCGGATAAATGTTCTGCGGCAGTTCGTCGGGCGCGTAGCCGACGGATTTGGCAAGCGCGATGAAACGCTTGCCAAGTGCTTCCAGCGTCCCGCCGCGCTTGGCGTTGACGGGCCCGTTGACGATATGCGGCCCGAGACGGGACTGGTAATTCACGGCATACATCGCCTCTTCCGAATATTCGTAGGAATCGATTCCGGCGGCGAAATCAAAAGGCGTCGGCTTGTCGGCCTGATCGGCGTCGAGCACGTCGAGATCGAGGCCCAGGCCCTCCGCCAGCGGCTCGCCGGAAAGCTCGTATTCGGTATAGGCGAACATGCCGGCTCCGACATCGAATGTTTTGTCGAGCACTTTCACCGAAGGCTGTTGGGCGGCAGCCTGTTGGGTGGCGGGCTGTCCGCCCGCATAGGCGACCCCACTCATCGCCAGGACGGCGACGCTGGACATAAGGCACGATATCAACCAACGCGGCATCGACTGCTTCCCTCAAAACCCGGTCCGGACGCGGCGCGCTTCCTGCGCGCCAGATCTTCGATTACTGCAAGTGTACTGCCATCTCAATTCATTCTTTTGAAAAAATATTTGTTTAGAACGATTATAAATTAGAAAGACTAAAAGGTATATTTTGGAATATTTCCAAAGTCACGGAAGCGCGGTGCTGCTCGAGGCCCTTTAAGGCATTTGCGCGAGCCGGATGGGCCACGCCGGAAGCGGCCGATCCGAACCCTGTTCACAAATACTTGACCACGGATTGTCTCATGTTCACAAAGCTTTGTCCGGATCTCCACGCTTTGGGGCTTCCCGGTCGTATCTTTGCCATCGATGGGAGGCCATTAAGGGCACGGGACAATAAGATACAGGAGATTTTCAGTTGCGATTTGTCGATACGTTTCATGCCCTTGGCGTTTTGCGCATTGTTACGGCGCTGCTTTTCATCGAGCACGGGACGCAGAAACTACTAGGCTTTCCGGTCTCCGCGCATGGGACGCCGGCGCTTTTCTCGCTGTTCGGTCTGGCGGCGGTCCTGGAGACATTCGGCGGCCTGCTCGTCCTGATCGGCTTCAGGACCCGTGTCGTGGCGTTCATCTTGTCGGGTGAAATGGCCGTTGCCTATTGGATGGCGCATGCCCCGCGCGATTTCTTCCCGGTCAACAATGGCGGCGATCCCGCCGTGCTCTTCTGCTTCCTTTTCCTCTTTTTCGCGGTCGCCGGCGCGGGGGCATGGAGCGTTGAAGGCCGTTCCGCCTCTCCGCAGGGACTCGGCGCCCCGGCCGAATAGGCCGAGGGAATTGCAAGGCCGGTCCCCCTCACGATGCGAAGCGATCAGCGTCCCTGAGGGCAGGAAACAGTCTCATCCAGACCAGGACGACAAGGATCGTTCCCGCACCGCCGATCACGGCGGCGGGAACGGCGCCCAAAAAGCCGGCCAGCGTGCCCGATTCGAATTCTCCCAACTGGTTCGACGTGCCGATGAACAGCGAGTTGACGGCATTCACGCGGCCGCGCATCGGGTCCGGCGTCAGGAGTTGCACGAGAGAACTGCGGACAACGACGCTGACGTTGTCGGCGGCGCCGATGACGAACAGGGACACCACCGAAAGGATGATGCTCGTCGACAGGGCGAAGACCAGCGTTCCCAATCCGAAGACGGCGACCGCATAGAACATCTTCATCCCGACCTTGCGGCTGAGGGGGGAGCGGGTGAGAACGAGCGACATCATGAGCGCGCCGACAGCAGGAGCGCTGCGCAGCAGGCCAAGCCCCCAGGGGCCGGCATGTAGGATATCGCGCGCGTAGATCGGCAGCAGGGCGGTGGCGCCGCCGAGCAGCACTGCGAAAAGATCAAGCGAGATCGTGCCGAGCATGATCGGCCGGCTCCAGATGAAGGAGACGCCGGCAAAGACGGATTTCAGGCTTACCGGTTCGCGCCGGGCCGGCACCTCCACGATCCGGATCCGGACGACGTTGAGGCTGGCTGCCGCAAAACAGAAGGCTGCGAACAGGAAAGGCGTGACCGGGGCCAAACCGTAGAGCAGCCCGCCGAGCGAGGGGCCGACGATCATCGCCGTCTGCCCGACGGAGGATGAGCCGGCGATAGCCTGCGGCAGGACGGTCGTGGAAACGGCGGAGGGAAGGAGCGCCGCCATGGTCGGCCTTTCGAAAGCCTGAGCGGCTCCCAGAAAGGCTACGGCGATAAATATTTCTCCGACCGTAAGCCAACCCATCCAGACGCCGGCGGCCACCAGCAGGAGAACGGCTGCCTCGACGATCTGGCAGATCAGCCCGATACGGCGGCGGTCGAACCGGTCCGCGACATGGCCGACGAGAAAGGTCAGCACCATCATCGGCAAGAACTGGCACAGGCCGACAAGCCCGAGATCAAAGGCGTTGTGCGTCCGGTCGTAGAGAAGCCAGCCGACGCTGACACTGGTCGCCTGAAAGGCGGCCGCCGAGAGGACGCGCGAAGAGGCGAAGTGGCGGAACGAAGGGTTTCGCCATATGCCGTTGTCTTCGGTTGTCGCAGCGGAGGCTTCGGTCATGATTCGCGCATGTGTTCGGGGTTCATACCCCGAACGGGCACGAAAAGCAGCGGCTCAGAGCTTGGGATCGGCACATTCCGTTTGCGGGAATGCCGGCGCGTGGTGGCGGGAGCCGAAGAATATCGGCTTCGGTGTTTCGACGCTTAGACGCTTATATGCGTCCGAGCAGGACCAGTATGATCACGATGATCAGGACCAGTCCGAGGCCGCTGCCGCCAAAATAGCCGGTGCCGTAGAACAGCCCGCCTCCGAGCCCGCTGAAGCCCCCGAGCAGGATCAGTATGAGGATGATGATAAGGATTGTGCCCAAACTCATCGCGTCTTCCCCCTCCGTTTGAGAAGCATCGTTCGTGGCGGGGCATCCGCCATGCGGAGAAGAACGCCCGAGACGGTCGCCTGTTCCGGAACATTTCCGGTTGCCTGGGGCTTGTGGGCTTGCTTGCCGTTTTCGGCTACGGGGACTTCGCGTCTCCGCAGAGACGGTCATAGGCCTCCACGGCAGCGCGGGCACGAATGCCAATTTCCGCAGGTGTCATTCCCGGCTTGTAGAGGCTGGAGCCGAGGCCGAAGATCCGGACGCCGATCGCCGCATATTCCGCGAAATTCTGTTCGGAGACGCCGCCGACGGCTCCGGTTTCCGTACCGGCCGGCAACACCGCCTTGATCGCGGCGACACCCTTCGCGCCGAGGACGCTGGTGGGAAAGAATTTGAGCGCGGACGCACCGGCATCGAGCGCCGTGAAGGCTTCGGTCGGCGTCATCACGCCAGGCATTGAAACCATGCCGTATCGGCCGGCCTTCTCTATGACGGCGGGAACGACGTTCGGGCTGACGAGCAGGCGTCCTCCGGCATCGTTCAGCCGATCCACATCCTTGACGCTCAGCACGGTGCCAGCCCCGATTAGGCAGCCCTCGGGGACCTTGCCCGCCGCCTGTTCGATGGAGCGGAACGGATCAGGCGAGTTGAGCGGAACCTCAATCGCCGTAAAGCCTGCCTCGATCAGGACATCCAATGCCGGAAGGATTTCGTCCGGCTTGATTCCGCGCAGGATGGCAACCAGCGAACGCCGCATTGCCGGCCATTTTTGAGCAGTCATGCGGGCTGTCCTTTTCGGGCGTCGGCGAGGCCGAGGGAACGGGCGGCCCGGATCAGGCCCTGCCGCACCGCCTCATCGGCGTCGATTGCCTCGACCGCGACCGAAAGGGCGGCAAAGGCGGCACGATAAAGCGCGGCAAGCTTGCCCGATGCGATCAGGCGGATCGGTATGGTACCGTTTTTGCAACCGCTCCCCGCAAGTTCGGCTCCGATCAGCATGCCGGAAAGGCGGGCGGCCGCCCTTTCGGGCGGGTCGCCGAAGAGAAGCTGGCTGCCGCGAATGGAAAAGAGGCTGCCCGTCAGGCGTTCCACCTGGTCATGCCCGGTCCGGACCGCTTCCGCAAAGGACGGCGCGTCCGGGTCAGTATCGGCTTCGCCGACGCTGTGGGCGAGGATCGACCGGCGGGCGATCAGGTCGAAAAGCTCTCCTGTCATGAAGGTCGAGAAGCCGGATACTTTCCCGTTTTCGAGACGGACCCATTTCGAATGCGTGCCGGGCATGCAATAGAGGCCGGCGTCGGTCCCCGGCCTGTTCGCTGCGCCCATGAGTTGCGTTTCCTCCCCCCTGATGACATCCGCGCGCTCCCTGAGGCGCTGCGCCAGGCCGGGCAGGATGAAGACGCGGCGATCCGTATCGTGCGGGGTGACGGCCCTGGACACGATGTCGTCAAGCGAGGCGGGCACGTCGAGATAGTTCGCCTCGACCCAGCCCTGGCGCGCGCCGGCCATGCCACAGACCACAGCCGGCAAGCCGGCCGGTGCATCGAGCGCCGCCAGATGAGCATCGAGCGTTGCGGCAAATCCTTTTTCGCGTGCCGTGGTCATGCCATCGCCGCTTCGCCGCTCCCCTACGACGGCACCGTCATCTGAAACCAGCCACAGCCTGAAGCTCGATGTTCCCCAATCGACGGCCGCAAAGGCCGGAACCGAGGTCAAAGCGTCCCCCCGTCGGCGATCAGCACCTGGGCCGTGACCATGCGTGCGGCGTCCGATGCCAGGAACAGGCAAGGCCCCACCATGTCTTCCGGTTGGATCTCTTCCTTGAGGCATTGCCGGCCGACCATTTCGGCAAGCGATTCCCTCGTAACCCACAGGCGGCGCTGCCTTTCGGTCATCACCCAGCCGGGCGCGATCGCATTGACGCGGATGCGGTGCTGGCCCAGCTTTCCGGCAAGCCCTTTGGTGAGGCCGATGACGCCTGCCTTGGCGGCGGTATAGGAGGGCATGTCGCCATTGTTGATCATGAAGGAGGTCGAGGTGAAATTGACGATCGATCCACCGCCCGCTTCCTTCATGCCAGGGACGACCGCCTGGACCACGAAGAACTGGTGACGCAGGTTGATCGACTGGTTCTCTTCCCAATAAGCCTCGTCTACCGCCTCGATCTCATGGCGGTCGTCACGTGCAGCGTTATTGACAAGCACCGTTACCGGGCCGTTCGCTTCCACCGCCGTGGCGACGGCTTTCCTGAGTGCCGCGATATCCCTGAGGTCCGTTTGCAGGAAAAGCGGCTTGTGCGCAACGTCCCGTTCGAGGCGGCCGACGAGCGCGCTGCTTTCATCCGCGGCGATGTCGAGAAAGGCCACCTTGGCTCCCTGGCGAGCGAAGCCTTCGGTCAAGGCCGCGCCGATGCCGGTGCCCCCGCCGGT
>SCRB01000301.1 GCA_004299545.1 Rhizobiaceae bacterium | reverse complement strand
CGGTGCTGCAGCTCGCGCAGCACCGTGTGAAGAATAACTTGCAGATGATTACTGCATTAATCCGTATGGAAATACGCCATGCGGCCCAGCCAGACCAGAAACGTTTCGAAAGGCTAGCAGGTCGAGTCGACGCACTTGCCATTCTATACCAGACGCTATCGACAGATGAGCAGAAGGACGAAATCGATCTCGGAGTATATCTCAGCCAGATCGCGTCAGCCGTCATGAATTCTCACGCGGTCGAGGGCATACGCCTCAATATAAAGGTCGACACCTATCCAGTCTCAATCAACGTCGCTATGCCCACCGGGCTTGTGGTAAACGAACTGCTAACCAATGCGCTCAAACATGCCTTCCATGGTCGCGATAGGGGCACGATTACGCTGCTCAGCATTGTTGACGGCGATGGGTGTCGCGTCGTGGTCGCTGATGACGGTATCGGCCTGCCGGAAGGCGAGACATGGCCAAAGCAGGGCAAACTCGGAGCGCTGATCGCGCGCTCACTGACCGAGAACACAAGGGCGGAGTTTAACGTCACCTCGAGCGAGAGTAAGGGGACGAAGGTGACCATCGTTTTCAAACCTGCGACGGCCGCCGACTGAAGTCGCCATGCATATCAATGGGAGAGCGACTGCCGCGGGTGTTAAGCGCTTCCCCATGGTTTTTGGTCGCGGATCACGGCGTTCAGGATGGTGAGAAGTTTTCGCATTGTCGCGACGAGCGCGACGATCTTGGGCTTTCCTGCGGCAACGAGGCGATTGCTGAAGGCCTTGAGATGCGGGATGTGGCGGATGGCAACGAGGCCGGCCATGATGAGTGCTGCACGCCCGGCCGCCCGGCCTCCGCCGATAAAGCTCTTGCCGCGCCATTTTCCGGACTGGCGGGTGTACGGGGCCAACCCCGCCAGCGCCGCGATCTGGCGGCGGTCGAGACTGCCGAGTTCGGGCAGTTCGGCGATCAGTGTCCTGGCCACGGTCGGCCCGACGCCGGGCACGGAGTGAGCAGGTCTTGCCTGACCAGCCAGAGCGGCGACTTGCGGATATGGCCGTCCATGTCAGTGTCGATGCTGGCGAGTTCGCGCCGCAGCGCCACCAACAGCCTCTGGATGCTCCTCTTCATCTCCCGGCTCGCGGCCATGCGGGCACGTTTCTCCTCGGTCACGATCATGGCGACGATCTGGCGCCTGCGGGCCACGAGATCGGCCAGAAGCCGGGCCTGGGCGTCCGGCATGGGCAGCAGTTGCGGCCGCATCGAGGCGGCGAAGGCCGCGATTACGCCCGCATCGACCGGGTCCGTCTTGGCCCTCTTGCCAATGGCTTTGGCGAACGAGCGAACCTGCGCTGGGTTGAGCACAATCACCGGCAGGCCGGTTGCGACCAGTTCCGCGCCGACCGCCGTCTCAATCCCGCCCGTCGCCTCCAGTGCCACGCGCACCAGTTTCAGCGTAACCGTTCGGTGAGGGTCGCGGTTAGGCTGCTTTCGCCGTGATTGTGGGTCGGCGAGGATGACGATTGAGGCTTCTCAACATCATCCGTCGTGAGGCAGATGCGCCCATCGTCGAGGAAGCGGTCGAAGCCTGGACAGCGCTTGAGCGTGTAGTCGATCCCTGTGCGGCGGGCGCCTGGCGCGAGAGTTTGGCCTGTTCGTCGACGAGCGACACCAGGCGCATGATCTGGTAACGAAAGGAAAAGTTTAGCTGCCGGGGGATAGATGTCCTTGGCGGGACTGCGGATGAAGTGAGTTCGTGATTTCCGTAGTACGGGCCGCATCATCGCTGTCAGGAAGCCTCTCAGATTGAACCGCTTGTTCTTCTGATCCCATGCTGGGCAGGCCATATGCCAATCGCGGAGAGAAGCGAGACCTCCCGAAAGACATCGAACCCAACGAGCGGACAGCTCGAAGAGCCTTGACCTCAACACGCCGAATATTCAAGCGGAAATCAAACAGCGACGGCCCAGAAATAACACAGATGGTTGTCGTTCAAACGAGGCATCATTCGATATTAGCGAACGATATCCTATACACAATGAATTTTCTTCAGTGAAGCCAGCCTGATATTGCGGTGCGACGATTGCCCTTGGGAGATCAACGTTGTCGCTCTATCTGCTTCCGCTAGTCATGCCGCTGCCGCTGCTCGCCGCCGCGGCCATTGCCTTTCCCGGCTCCGGCCGCTGCCCGGAGCGCGCCGGTCTGGCTGAGGCGGCGGCACTGGTTTCTTTCCTCATCGCGCTTGGCGGGCTTGCCGTGCTTATCACGCAAGGGGCGGGGACAAGTGGCCTGATCGGCGCCGCCGGGATCGGCCTCTCCTCGCTGCTGGACGCCGTCAGCGTGACGATGCTGCTGCTCGTCAGTTTCATCGGCTGGCTCGTGCTGCGTTATGCGCGGACCTATCTCGACGGCGAGGCGCGGCAGGGCGCGTTCACCGGTTGGCTGTGCCTCACGCTCGCAGCCGTCCTGTTCCTTGTTCAGGCCGGCAACCTCGTCCAGCTCGCGGCGGCATGGATCGGAATGAGCATGGCGCTGCGCCGGCTGCTGCTGTTTTATCCGGAACGGTTGGCGGCGCGGCGGGCCGAGCGCAAGAAGCGGCTGTTTTCACGCCTCGGCGCGGCCGCGCTGATTATCGGGGCCGGCCTTATCGTATGGGCCTGCGGCACCGACGACATCGCAACCGTCAATTCCATCGCGAGAACGGGCGGCGGGTCGGCGCTGACCGCCGTCGCCGCCGGCCTGCTCGCGTTTGCGGCGCTGCTCAAGTCGGCCCAATTTCCGACGCATGGCTGGCTTACGGAAGTCATGGAGGCGCCGACGCCGGTTTCAGCCCTTCTGCACGCGGGCATCGTCAATGCCGGCGGCTTCCTGCTCGTCCGTTTCGCGGACCTGATGCTGACGGCGCCGGGCGTCCTGGCGGCGGTGGCGATGGTCGGCGGCTTCACGGCGCTGTTCGGGGCGCTCGTCATGCTCACCCAGCCTGCGGTCAAGACCTCGCTTGCCTGGTCCACGGTGGCGCAGATGGGCTTCATGATGCTGGAATGCGGACTGGCGCTGTTCCCGCTCGCCTTGCTGCACATCGTCGTCCACTCCTTCTACAAGGCGCATGCCTTCCTTGCCTCCGGCGGGGCTGTGGAACAGGTCGCCGCCATCCGCCGCCCCGGACCGGTCGCAATCCCGGACGGTGCCGCCGTCGGCCGGGCGTTCGTGCTGGCGCTCCTGATCTACGGGGCGATCGGGGCGATCTTCGGCGCCGCCTTCGGGTTCGGCCACAAGTCTCCGCAGTCGCTTGCCCTTGGCGCCATACTGATCTTCGGCGTCGCCTACCTTCTGGCGCAGGGACTGGCTGACGCCGCGCCGCGCGTGCTGACCCGCAAGACGGCGGTTTACGCGATCGCCGCAGCGGTCGGATATTTTACGCTGCAGACAGCGGCCGAGTGGCTGACGCGCGGGACCCTGCCGGCAACGCCGCTGCCCGGCCGGCTCGAATGGACATTGATGGCGCTGGCCGCCCTGAGCTTCGGGGCGGTCGCGATTGCCCAGGCCCTGCTGCCGCTGTGGTCCGGCCATCCGGCCGCTGCCGGGTTGCGCGTGCATCTCGCCAACGGCTTTTACCTGAACGCGGTCCTGGACCGGATGCTCGGCGGCTGGTCCGCGCGCGTCTCGTCGTGACAAACCGACAGTACAGAGGACACGGATGCTGAACAGGATCGACGATCATCGTATTTTCGCCTCCGACACGGCCATCGAGGCCGCGTGGCGTGCGGCGCGACAGGTCCCGCCGCTGTGGCCGCTGGATTCGAGCGTGACCGTAAACCCGTTTCTCGGCCAAGCGGATGGGCCGCTCGAACTGGCCGCCGCTCGGCTCGGTCGGGTTGCCGGCATGCGGGTCTCGATGCCACGAAGCTGGTATGCAGCGCGCATCCGGTCCGGCGAGATAAACGACGCCGATCTTGCCGCGGCGCTCGCCGGGGCATCGACTCCCGGTGTGCCGAAGGCACGTGCGGACCTCGACGTGAGGATCCAGGCAGATCCCCCATGCCCGACACCGCTGCCAACGATAGCTGAGCTCGCCGCCGAAGTATCGGGGACCGACTGGCCCGGCGTTTTGACAGAGCGCATCAGTCACTGGGCCGCCGATTATTTCGATACGGCCCAGGCGCTGTGGGCTGCTCCCAAAGGGCGTGGCGCCTTTGACAGTTGGCGTGACAGCGCCAGGTTCGATCTCACGCCAGAGATCACCGGCCTCAAGGGTTTTGCTACGCTTGCGGCGCATCTCCCCGAAACGGCGGAGCAGGCTATCCTCGATTGCGTCGGATATCTGGGTCTGTCCGACGTTGCCCTTGAGGTTTACTTCCACCGGCTGCTGATGAGCCTCGGCGGCTGGGCCCAAATCGGGCGCTACCGCCTATGGCAGGCGGAACTTCGCGGCGGCAGCGACAGGACCCTGATCGATCTTCTGGCGATCCGCCTCGTCTGGGAAAAAGCGATTTTTCGCCAATATGCCTCCTCGATCGAAGGCAAGTGGTTCGAAGCGAGAGGAGCCTATGCCGAGGAGATTACGCCGTCCGCCGACGATATATTGGATTCCGTCTTGCAGGAAGCGGCCGAGCACGCCGCCCAGAGGCGGCTTGCGGCGGTTCTCACGGCGGAAACAGCAGGACCCGCCAACGGTCGCGCCAAGTTGCAGATGGCCTTTTGCATCGACGTACGGTCCGAAGTGTTCCGCCGCGCGCTGGAAAGCCTCGATCCAGGCATCCGCACGCTTGGGTTTGCCGGGTTCTTCGGGCTGGGCGTTTCCCATCGGCGTTTCGCTTCCGATATCGAGGAGAACCGCTTGCCGCCGCAACTGGCGCCGGGGTCGAACTCGCGTTCGGGCGACGGCAGCGCCGCCATGGTGCAACTGGACGAAGCCGCTCGGCTTGGCGAACGGGCAACCCGTGCCTGGGGCCGTTTCAGGCTGGCCGCCGTTTCCTCCTTCGCCTTCGTCGAAGCGATGGGTCCCGTCTATGTGAACAAGCTTTTGCGAAACGGGCTGGGATTCGCCAAGGTCAAGCGCCCGAACGATCCGGCGCCCCGTTTCGATCCGGCGCCCGACGCGGCGTCCCGCATCGCCATGGCGGAAAAAGTGCTGCGGAGCATGTCGCTGACCCATGACTTCGCGCGGCTGGTGGTGATCGCCGGCCATGGCGCCAGCGTCGTCAACAATCCTCACGCCAGCATGCTGCATTGCGGCGCCTGCGGCGGCTTTTCCGGCGATGTCAACGCCCGGCTGCTCGCCGGCCTGCTCAACGATGCTACGGTTCGCGCCGGCCTCGCCGAGCGCGGTATTCTGGTTCCGGGCGACACGCTTTTTCTGGCGGCGCTGCATGAGACCACGACCGATACCGTCACGCTCTACGAGGCCGACCACCTCTCAGTCGCTTATGCCGAGGGTATCAAGCAGCTAAGGCGCTGGTTCAGTGCGGCCGGTGCGTTGACGCGAGCCGAGCGCGCGCTCCGCCTGCCAGGAAGGCCATCCGCGACCGCTCTTGCCCACCGCGCCAGGGATTGGGCGGAGGTGCGGCCGGAATGGGGGTTGACCGGCTGTCAGGCGTTCATCGCCGCGCCACGCAGCCGCACGGCGGGGCGGGATCTGGGCGGCCGCGTCTTCCTGCACAACTATGTCTGGCACGAAGACAAGGACTTTGGCGTTCTCGAACTGATCATGACCGCGCCCGTTGTCGTCGCGAGCTGGATCAGCCTGCAGTATTACGGTTCGACCGTGGCGCCGAAGGTCTTCGGCGCTGGAAACAAGCTGTTGCACAACATCACTGGCGGCATGGGGGTCGTCGAGGGCAACGGTGGTCTGCTGCGTGGCGGCGTGCCCTGGCAGTCCATCCACGACGGCGAGAAATTTGTCCATGAGCCGCTACGGATGTCGGTGGCGATCGAAGCACCGCGTGAGGCGATCACCAAGGTACTGGAACACCACCCCGACGTCCGCAAGCTGTTCGATAATCGCTGGCTCCACCTCTTCGCGCTCGATGACATGGGGCGTGTGGCCTGGCGTTATGCGGGCGGAGCCGGCTGGATCGAAGCCTTCGACAAGGCGCTATCTCAAGCCCGATTGGAGCCGGTTTTGGTGTGACAGGGAAGACATTCCACCGATCAGATCACGTCTGCACCGGTAATAACGTGCCTAAATGGAGTAGGAAATGAGACTAGACGACCCGGCGCTAATAGAAACCAACAACCAGATCGATTGGCTGCTGTCCCGACCCAACGTGAGCCCCTGGCTGAAAGATGCCCTGACCGCCGCCCGAGGACGTGATCCCGTCGAGCTATTGAGCGATCTCAGTATCCTGGATTGCGTGCTTCGGTCGCGATGCAACGCGCAGGTTCGCTCCATGTTGGAAAAATCCGGGCAAGACGTTTGATCAATACGGGACCGGATCCGGCGCGTGAAGCGAAGATGAAGGCGCTGGTGATTATCTGGAAGTCTGCATGTTTGCTCTTCAGAGTGACGGTTTTGCCAAGGGTCCTGCGATCCTCGCAATAGCGCCAAACCTTGGCGGCCAGCGGCGCCAGCTCCGTCATCGCTGGAGTGAGTTCGAATATGTCTGTGGCAAAGGTGTCTTCGGCGCCTACCGATTTTCATGGCCGGTCAGGCAGGACGGGATGGTCGTCGATCCCGCGCGCGATGCGGTAGTACCAGCCGCTCGCTTTGCCAAAATGCTCCTGAAGGAAAGACAGCGGCTTCTCGCTAGGTCCGCGCCGGTCTCGATGCCCAGGCATTGCATTTTCGCGGCGGTCGCCGGGCCGACACCATGGAGCTTCGTCACGGGCAGGCCTGCCGCGAAGTCCGGCCCCATCTTCGGGGTTATTGCCTTTGAGGTAGATGGGTGGCGTCGGCATGCCCCAGGTGGCGCTCACGATCTCCCGCTTGCCGTCGGCCCCGACACGTACGACTGGCGCCAGTGTGTTCGGATAGACATCGAGCGATGGTTCGTTCCAGCCCGCCTTGTCGACAAAGGCCCTGGTGAATTCAATCACGGCGTCGCGGGTCGTGGTGAGGTTATAAAGATTACACACGCACTCCCTCCTATCGCCACATGCCGCGCATTCTTGCGCCGACATCCACCCGGACCTGCCGCGGCCCGCTGTTGATCGGCGAGCCGGGCGCAACCCGCGGCCAGGCGCGGCATTCGAACAGCTCCAGCAGACTAGCCGGGATGAAACGCGTCCGCGAGGCGTAAACATGCCTGTCGCCGGTCGATGACTGTCCATGCGTGAAGAAACGCTGCGGCACGACGAGATTGAGGCTGTCCCTGGCGCGCGTCATCGCGACATAGAGCAGACGCCGCTCCTCTTCGATCTCGTCGGTGGTGCCGGCGCCGAGATCAGACGGAATGCAGCCGTCGACGGTGTTGAGGACGAAAACGGATTTCCATTCCTGTCCTTTGGCGGAATGGATCGTCGACAGGATCAGATAGTCCTCTTCCAACAGAGGCACGCCGGCCTGCCCGGATGTGGCGTCGGGAGGATCGAGGGTCAATTCGGTGAGGAAGCGTTCACGCGTCGGATAGCCGGCGGCGATGTCCTCCAGTTGCAGCAGGTCGGCCCGCCGCATCTCGAAATCCTCGTGGATGCGTTCGAGATGCGGTTCGATGCGGTTCATACCAAGCGCGAACCTGCCCGATTTCGGCGGGCCATCCGGATGATCCGGCACGCAGGCCGGCGAGCAGCTCGACGAAACCCGGCCAATCGACCTGGGCGCGAGCAGGGCAGGGGAGCTGGTCGAGCGTTTCCACCGGATCGGCGCTGTCGGCAACCACATCGAGCGCGCCTTGAGCCGTCGCCGGTCCGACACCCGGCAGGAGCTGAAGCACCCTGAACCCCGCGACCCGGTCGCGCATATTCTGCGCAAAGCGCAAGGCCGCCAGCATGTCCTTGACATGTGCGCTGTCGAGGAATTTGAGCCCGCCAAATTTGACGAAGGGAATGTTGCGGCGCGTCAGCTCCACTTCGAGCGGGCCGCCATGATGGCTCGCGCGAACAAGGACCGCCTGATCCTTCAGCCGCATGCCAGTTTCCCGGTTCTCCAGCACTTCGTCGGCGACGAACTTCGCCTGATCGGCCTCATTGCGCACGGTGACGAGGCGTGGCCGCTGGTTGGAAGCCCGGTCGGTCCAGAGATTCTTGGTAAAGCGTTCTTTGGCCAGACCGATCACGCCGTTGGCGGCGGCGAGGATCGATTGCGTCGAGCGATAGTTACGGTCGAGCGTGATGATCTCGGCGGCGGGCGAGAACTCTTTTGGAAAATCCAATATGTTGCGGACGATTGCCGCCCGGAAGGAATAGATCGCCTGCGCGTCGTCGCCGACGACGGTCAGGCCACGCCCGGCCGGCTTCAAGCCCGTCAGGATGGTCGCCTGCAGGCGATTGGTGTCCTGGTATTCGTCGACAAGGACGTGATCCCACTTGCCGCCGATCTCGTCGGCGAGCGCTGCGTCGCCCATGGCCTGCGCCCAATAGAGCAGCAGGTCGTCGTAATCGAGGACGCCCTGGATCTGCTTGGCTTCGACATAGCCGGCGAAGAGCTCGCGCAGCTCCTTCTGCCAGCCGGACACCCAGGGATAATTGGCCCGAAGCACATCCTCGAGTGGAGCCTCCGCGTTGACCGCACGTGAGTAGATGGACAGGCACGTCCCTTTGGCAGGAAACCGGCTTTCCATCTTCGAGAAGCCGAGATCGTGCCGGACCAGGTTCATGAGATCAGCGGAGTCTTCGCGATCATGGATGGTGAACTGCGGATCGAGCCCGAGTTCGATGGCGTATTCGCGCAGCAGTCGCGCGCCAATCCCATGGAAGGTGCCCGACCAGGCCAAGGCGTCGGTCAGGACGCCGGCCTTGTCGCCAAGGACCTTCGCGCAGATGCGCTCGACGCGCCTGCCCATTTCAGCGGCGGCGCGGCGGGAGAACGTCATCAGCAGAATTCGGCGGGGATCGGCGCCGGAAATCACCAGCTGAGCCACGCGATGCGCCAGCGTGTTGGTCTTGCCTGAGCCGGCGCCGGCGATGATCAGCAGCGGACCGCCAACCTTGCCGTCGGGCAGGCCGATGCCGTGGACCACTGCGGCACGTTGGCCGTCATTCAATTTTTCGAGATGCGCCGCTTCCATGCCGCCCCGCTCCTATGCGCCTGACTCGCAACGAGAATCCGCCAATGCCGTGGCGATGTTTGCCCCAATATCCCATCCGCCTCCGCAAGACCCTCGATGGAGTCCAATTGACTCGTTTTCGGAAACGGAACAAATAATGAACATAACAGCCCGTTGGGGCGTTGCAAAGCCCTCAGGAGATCGGAATTTCATGGCCGATCGCGCGGCAAATTCTGTCATAGCCGACCTTCAGGAGCGCATCGCGCACCTGGGAGGCGGTGCTGGCCGTATGCGCGAGGTCCTGCCGTTCGGCCTGCCCGAGATCGACCGAAGGCTTCCGGGAGGAGGGCTGGCGCTGGGGGCGCTGCATGAGGTGGCGGGCGGCGGCAATGGCGCGGTGGATGGCGCGGCGGCAGCACTTTTCGCGGCAGGCGTTGCAGCCAGGACGAAAGGCAAGGTGCTGTGGATCGTCACCCGGGCCGATCTTTTTGCGCCGGCGATCGCGCAGGCAGGTCTTGCACC
>SCRB01000300.1 GCA_004299545.1 Rhizobiaceae bacterium | reverse complement strand
GGGTGCCGGTTTTCCGAGCAGACCGTTCACAAGCAAGGAGATGAGAGCATCGGGCGATTCAACCGGATCGCGTCATGCTCCGGCAACCCTCCTGCCGGCAGCGAGCGAAGGATCAAACGAGCCGCGATTGCTCGATCGCGGCGCCGATGAAGCTTGCGAAAAGCGGGTGCGGTTCGAACGGCCGGCTCTTCAATTCCGGATGGTACTGGACACCGATGAACCAGGGATGGTCGGCATATTCGATGGTTTCAGGCAAGATGCCGTCCGGCGACATGCCTGAAAAGACGAGGCCGCATTCCTCCAGCCGCTTCTTGTAGTCGATGTTCACCTCATAGCGGTGGCGGTGGCGCTCCGAAATATGGGTATCACCGTAGATTTCCGCGATCTTCGTGTCCTTGGAAAGTTCCGCGGCATAGGCACCCAGACGCATCGTGCCGCCAAGATCGCCGGCTGCCATGCGCTTTTCCAGCATATTGCCCTTCAGCCACTCGGTCATCAGCCCGACGATCGGTTCCTGCGTCGGGCCAAATTCGGAGGATGAGGCCTTCCCGATGCCGGCCAGCGAACGGGCGGCCTCTATGCAGGCCATCTGCATGCCGAAACAAATGCCGAAATAGGGCACCTTGCGCTCGCGAGCGAACTTCGCCGCGAGAATCTTGCCCTCCGATCCGCGCTCGCCGAAGCCGCCGGGAACGAGAATGCCGTGGACCTTTTCCAGCCATGGTGCGGGATCTTCCTTCTCGAAAATCTCCGATTCGATCCATTCGAGCTTGACACGGACCCTGTTGGCTATCCCGCCATGGGAAAGCGCCTCGGTGAGCGACTTATACGCATCCTTCATCCCGGTATATTTGCCGACGACGGCAATCGTCACCGCGCCTTCCGGATTGCGGATACGCTCCGACACTTCCTGCCAGCGCTCCATGCGCGGTTTCGGCGCCGGGTCGATCCCGAAAGCCGCCAGGACTTCTCCGTCGAGGCCTTCCTTGTGATAGGCCATCGGCACGTCGTAGATATGCGAGACATCGAGCGCCTGGATGACCGAGGACTCTCGTACATTGCAGAAGAGGGAGAGCTTGCGCCGCTCTTCCGGCGGAATGGGCCGGTCGGCGCGGACGAGCAGGATATTGGGCGCGATGCCGATCGAGCGCAGTTCCTTGACCGAATGCTGTGTCGGCTTCGTCTTCAATTCGCCGGCCGAGGAAATGTACGGCATCAAGGTGAGATGTACGTAAACGGCATTGTTGCGCGGCAGATCGTTGCCCAATTGCCGGATCGCTTCGAGAAATGGCATCGCCTCGATATCGCCGACGGTGCCGCCGATCTCGCACAGCACGAAATCGTAGTCCTCGTTGCCTTCCAGGATGAAATTCTTGATTTCGTCGGTAACGTGCGGAATGACCTGCACCGTCGCGCCGAGATAGTCGCCGCGCCGTTCCCGCTCGATGATGCTCTTGTAGATGCGTCCGGTGGTGATGTTGTCCTGCTGGTTGGCGGAGCGGCCGGTGAAGCGCTCATAGTGGCCGAGATCGAGATCCGTCTCCGCTCCGTCGTCGGTGACGAAGACCTCGCCATGCTGATAGGGCGACATCGTACCCGGATCGACATTGAGATAGGGATCGAGCTTTCGAATACGAACGCGGTAGCCTCGCGCCTGCAAAAGAGCTCCTAATGCGGCGGCCGCAATGCCTTTTCCAAGGGAAGAAACCACGCCGCCGGTGATGAATACATATCGCGCCATGGGAGTCAGGGCTTAGCGTGGCGGTGCCGATTCCGCCAGCGGAAAATCCGCCTGTTCATCATTTTCCCTAGTCCGCTCGATCGCTTGCCTGAAAGGAGCCATGAAAAAAGCCGGCTTTCACCGGCTTTTTTCCCCCGACGCTGTCGCTCAGAGAACGACGACGTGCGCCCCCTTCGGCACCCGTTGATAGAGGTCCATGACCTCCGAATTGTACATGCGGAAACAGCCGTTCGACGCGCTGTGCCCGACCGTCCAGGGCTCCGTCGTGCCATGGATGCGGACATGGGTATCCTTACCGTTCTGGTAGAGATAGATTGCCCGCGATCCAAGCGGGTTGGTCGGGCCGCCGGGCATGCCGTCCTTGTATTTCCCGTATTCTTTCGGGTTGCGCTTCTGCATGTCCTTCGTCGGAATCCAGCGCGGCCATTCCTGCTTGTCGCCGACAACGGCATCGCCCTTGAATTGCAGCCCTTCACGGCCGACAGCAATGGGATAGCGCCTGGCGGTGGTCGGCGATTCCACGAGGTAGAGGAACTTCTTCGACGTATCGATGACGAGCGTTCCCTTCGCGTATCCCGTGAAAGGTACGGATTGCGGCTCGAACTCAGGCTTGATCGTAAAAGGCCGCCGCTCCTGCTTGCGGGCAAGCTCCGAATCGAGCGCCCGCGTCTCGGGAAGCATCTGCGGCTTGTCGCCGCCGAAGATGACTGACAGGATACTCACATGAGCATCCTCG
>SCRB01000299.1 GCA_004299545.1 Rhizobiaceae bacterium | reverse complement strand
GGTCGGGTGGGATTTTGTACCTGTCTGGAGGCGCGGCTGACCGTGGATAAATGTCTGCGGTCCACAGTTGCATGCGGACGGCCGCTATCGCGTCGGAGAATGTGAAGCGGGTTTTGGTTTACCATGCCGTGGCGTAAGGCACGGCGCTATTGGCGAGCAGGTTGTCGGCCCATATTGTGACGAGGGAGTAGAGGCGGAGCAATGTCGGGGTGGTTCGCAGGATCGCCAGGTCGGACCATTGACGTTGCGTCTCCACCCCGAGATGGGCGCGGACTTCGGCGAAGGTGACCTCGACCTGCCAGCGTCGGACGAAGAAGGCCAGGATGTCCTGTGGTGAGAGGCTGGGATCCGTACTGAAGAATGCCTGCACCCGGCGCTGGCCGCTCGGATCATGGACGAGAACCCATCTTAGCGGCACGATTTTGCTGTCGGGACGGTACCACAGTCCGGTGCCTGAAGTGACGTCCAGTTCGCATTTTTCCTCGCCGTACCATTCGGAGGCGACAATCCTGCTCCAGCGAGTAGCCCGCGCACTCGGCGATGACCTTGAGTTTGGGCAGGGGTATGCCCTTGTCGGCGGGCCTGCCGAGGGTGTGTGGCCCGCGTGCCGGCGGTGGCGCGTAGAGGTTGGCGTCGAGACGCAGGCGGCTGACAACGGCGCATTGATGTCGTACGGCGACGAGCAGATCGAGAGCCGCAAAGCCACTGTCGCCAACGAATACGATGCGGCGATCGGGCAGCCAGCGGCAAATCTGGAGAATACCCTGTCGCGCCCAGTCGGTCAGACGCTTATGGGGTTTCCCACGCGTGCGATTGCATCTTTCGGATGGAGCGAGCACCGTCAGGAATGGCAGCGCCTTGGCGCGGCCAGCCCAGCCAACGGGGCACAGCACCATGAAGCTCAACCATCGCAGGCCGCTGGTCTTCACAAAATGCGCATGGCTGGAGCGAACGGGATCCCGGTAGATACCACGGGCGGCAATCCTTTGGCCCCAACGTCGCTCGATGGTGTCATCGACGCCGATCACTACCGGCCCGGAGGGCACAAGATGATCGACGATCAGCGACAGGAGTCGACAGGCAATGGCACGTCCGCTCCAGTGCGCGCGGTTAAGAACCTGATGATAGCAGGTAAAGTTGGAGGCGGTGCCTCGGCCGGTAATGCGTAGCGCCGTCGTCACGGTTCTTTTGCCGGGTGCAAGCAGCGCACCCATGAGCAAGATCAGGACATGTTCCCATACGGGAGCCGTGAAGAACGGCCGAAAGGGTTGCAGCCATGTTCGCAGCATATCAGGGGCACGGTCGGCGACGGTGGCGGTGGTGATGTGTGATGTCATCCACCTTGTCGAATCCGTCAGCCTGTATCATGCAACAGCATCGGCTCGGCATTTCGATTCATCCCGAACCGGCGACGCGAGAGGCATCGCACGATATGGTCGCGACATGCTTGGCCAGGACGAGATCATCGCCCGCATCGAACGCTTCAATGACAATCGGGGTGGCGGTGTGGCAGTCGAACACCGCCGGGGCGGCTACACGCTCGTGCTCGAGGCAACAGGCGCCCCCATCGCGCGTCTCAAGCCCATCGACAATGGTGAGCGCATGCGCATCCTGTACTGGTCCTACCGGAACCGCTGGGATGATGCCGGACCCCTCGGCGGCATCTTCCTGCCCCTCGACAATGCCCTCGAATTCATCGCTCGCGAGCCCGTCTTCTGGATCTGGACCTGAAATCCTCACAGCCAGATTTTTGGGCAAAGTCGAGCTGAGACTGCGATGAGAATATTTTCCCCTGCCCATTCTATGCTGCGATGCGCATCGATCAGATTGTCGAGCGAGATCTTGAACTGGGTGCAGCCATGTCGAAGAGCATCCTCATCGTCGGTCGTGGTCGGATCAGAGCGGCGGCCGAGGCGAATGAGGTCAGTCGGCGTGCAGGCGAATTTGTCGTTGAACGCTCCAAAAACGAGTTGGGCGAGGAACCTGTTGAGCTCGGTGATATGGTTCGGATCATCTGGGCAAGCCAGAAAGTGGATATTGACGAAGTTGCCCTTCACCGTTCCGGTGTTCAGACGCAGCTCGATGTTGGGGAAAAGGAGGTCGCAGTCGGGTAGGCGGCCGCTGTCCTTGTGCGCTCGAACGCGTTCGTAGGATCGGGTGACGCAGTAATCGGTCACACCTACAACGCGCAGTTTCGGTACGGCCGATTCGAGAGCTGTGAGGTACTGCTCCCATCCATCAGACGGAAACCTGTCCTCGAGAATCGTGCCGGGAGCATGAATATGTGGCTCCCATCTGTGCCATTCAGATCCTCGCGAAACCTTCGCCATATTTTTCCCCTTCAACCCATTTTTTGTAATACGGTCGCTAAGCTGGTGGAAGGGCGGCTAATCACTCTGATCCAATCGGCTTTTGAACTTGTTGGATGCCCTTGATGCTTGCCAAAGCTCATTGCCGGTAGGCCTTGGGCTTGCGACTCCCGAGCGGGATCATGTGCACCGTTTTGTGGGAGATTGGGCCTATCCGGTCCCGTACGGGAGCATCCATTTGTCCGTGCTCCCGATCGGGAACATCAGTACTTGAAAGCCCCACCAATTTGAACTATGTTCCCGCTCGAGAGCAATATGATGCCTGAAAAACCGCCCAAACCACATCCAAAACCGACCGCGTTCACCGCGACGGATTTGGCGCGTGCTGCTGCGAAAATGGGAGCGGCCCAGGATCTTGCCAAGCAACTCGCAGCGATCAACGCACCCATTGATGCGCTAAAGAACGTCATCCCGGTTTTGCCGGCCAGCAACCAGATCATCCAAGCCCATCAAACGGCAGCTGACCTCGCCAAGGCTTTGTCCGGCTACGGTGCCTTAAGCGATCTGGCCAAGAATCTCGCCAATCCACTTCCCAAGGTGAATCTCAATTTGCCGGACATGTCTCGGTCGATACAGGCGTCCTTACCGCGGCCACTACGGGATTTGCACCAGCGGGCCGGAGGCGCGCTGGTTGTCGACGAACCAAGAACGGCGCCGAGGGCCAATCCCCCCACAAGCGAATTGCCCGGTATCGAGGTCAACTCGCCGGAAGATTTGGGACTGCTGATCCGCAAAGTCCGCGAAAGGCGAAATCAGTCGCAGCAAAGTTTCGCCGACCTGGCAGGCGTGGGACGCCGGTTTGTCTCTGAATTGGAGAACGGCAAGGCGACCCTCGAGCTGGGAAAGGTTCTAAAAGT
>SCRB01000035.1 GCA_004299545.1 Rhizobiaceae bacterium | reverse complement strand
CGACAGATCCCCAGATGCGCATTCTGGCGTAGTCGGACCGATACCGGCGCACGCCGGAAAGCGCCAGCGAATCCGCAAGGGGAGTGAGCGGCCCCCAGAAAAGGGCATAAGCGATCGAAATGAAGAGAATGAAGACATAGGTCGGTTTCGGCAAAAAGCCCGCCGCCGCGACCGTCGAGAGGACCGCAAGGCCGATCAGGATCGGAACGCGATCGGGCGCACGGTCCGCGAACGCCGAAATGGTCGGCCCCGCGACGACGCGCGCCAGAAGCGGAAGTGCGAGCAACACGCCGATTTCAGCCGGGAGAAAGCCGGATTCCTTCAGCCAGTAAGGGAGAAACGGCGTCATGATGCCGTTCGGGAGCATGACCGCCATGTAAAGGAGCGCCATCCGCGTTTCGAAAAAGCGCGGCTTCCCTGCCCCGGAAAGAACCGACGGGCGTATACTTCCATCCGCTGAGGGGGTATCGGATGACATGCTGCTCCCGCCGGCGACTCCCTGTATCGAGGCGGCGGCATGCCATTTCCCTTATCACTATCCTCTCATGCTGCAAGCGCCTGGAGTACTTCCCGTTTTCGCTGAATCGGAGAAGTGCTCTATCTCTCTGTTTTAACGCAATTCCGGACGCAAAACCGCTTCACGCTTTTGCTGGAATTGCTTTAAGGTCTGTTGAGATTCATTGTGAGTTTATGACGGCGGCGGCGAGATGGATGATTGCGGCGAAGGAGGTGTCGGTTTTGTCAGCGCGCATGGCGATGCGCTTGAACTCTTTGAGCTTGCAGAAGAAGTTCTCGATGAGATGACGCCACTTGTCCATCTCGGCATCGAGCGGTAGCGGCTTGGTCCGGCGCGGATGCTGGGAGATGACGATCTTGGCGCCACGCTCGTCGAGGTCGGCCACGATGGCGTTGCTGTCGAAGGCCTTGTCGGCAATCAGCGCACCGAACTCGATGCCGTCGAAGAGCGGGGGCACGCCGATGGTGTCGAAGCGGTGGCCGGGCAGGAGAACGAAGCGGACCAGATTTCCGAGCGCGTCGGTGAGTGCGAGGATCTTGGTGGTCATTCCGCCCTTGGAGCGGCCTATGGCCTGGCTCTGAGTCCCCCTTTTGCGCCCTGGCCATGGCGGTGGACCTTGACGATGGTGGCATCGACCATGGCGTACTCCATGTCGGGCGCGTCCGAGCAGGCTTCGAAAAGCCGAATGAAAACATCGGCCTTCACCCAGTCGCGGTATCGCTTGAAGACTGTGTTCCAGTTGCCGAAGAAGGTCGGAAGGTCACGCCACGGACTGCCCGTGCGCACGACCCACAGGACCGCCTCAATGAAGCGTCGGTTGTCGCCACCGCTGCGTCCCGGGTCAGTTGGCTTGCCCAGACAATGCGGTTCCATCTTCGCCCATTGGGCGTCCGTCAGTACGAATCGTTCCATCCGAAGCTTGAATCACGATCAAGCCTCAGACGGAATCTGGAGGCTTCTGTGAGGTCTGCTGGCATGACGGGGCGGCCGGGCTGGGTGTCGGACCTCATTGTAAGCCGGATTGAACGGAGCCGCGGGCAGGACTGGCGCTATGGGGATTGTA
>SCRB01000298.1 GCA_004299545.1 Rhizobiaceae bacterium | reverse complement strand
GATAGCCCATCCAACCCCTTGACCGCAAGGGTTTTTATTATTTTGGCATATATAACTATACAAAATGTCGAAAACGATCTAGGGTCCGCGCTCCGAAGGTTCCTAGAAGGGGTCCCCCATGAAAAAACTGGTTCTGCCGATTGCCTTGTTCCTCTCCGTCGCCACACCGCTCGGCGTTGCTCAGGCGGCCGCAGCGTCTCAGGCACAGGCCGCCGCCGCTCCCGCCAAGGTTGCCGCATTGAAAACGGCGCTCGAAGGGCTGTGGATCGGTCATATCGATGCCGTCCGCAAAGTCGTCGTTGCCGAAATCGGCGGCAATAGCGCGGCCACGAAGACCGCCGAAGCCGGTGTCGTTTCCAATGCCCATGCCATCGCCGATGCCGTCGCGGGCTTCTACGGAAAGCCGGCCGGCGGCAAGCTCTTCACCCTGCTTGCGGGTCATTACGGCGCGATCAAGGCTTATCTCGACGCCACGGCCGCCAAGGACGCCACCGCAGAGAGCAAGGCGACCGATGCGCTGACGGCCAATGCCAACGAGATCGCGGTGTTCCTGAGCGGTGCAAATCCCTATCTGCCCAAAGCCACGCTCTCCGAAATGCTCTTGGCTCACGCCTCGCATCACATCGCGCAAATCCAGCAATTGGCGGCCAAGGATAAGGCCGGCGAAGCGAAGACCCGCGCGCAAATGAAGACGCACATCGTCGCGCTCGCCGACGCGCTGGCTGAGGCCATCGCCAAGCAGTTCCCGTCGAAAGTGTAAAGCTAGAGACCAATCCGGCACCGGCGCCATCCAACAGCGCCGGTGATCGGGCCTTCGCATGCAGCCGAATTTGGGTTACAATTGCCTCACGCAACGCAATCGAAAGGAGGTGATCCAGTGTCTCTTTGTCATGACCTGCGGCTGTCGGGTGCCGCGACCTGGATCCCCGCTTCCAGTGGGGTCCGCGCCGCGTAAACCGCGACGCAATCCAATGCGGCCGCCCGATGGGCCCCGCAGACAGGCAATGGAAGGGCTGTCCGCCGGCGCGGGCAGCCCTTCGCATTTGGGGCAGAAGAGTCTGCAATTCCGGCGCTGCGACCTTCCACAGTGACAGTTCCGCGCGAGGCTGCCGCCATGTTTTTGGAACTGTGAGGCAAGCGGGAAGAAAAAGACGGCCGTGCCTTCCCGAATGGAACGCACGGCCGTAGGAGGGAGCCTTGAAACTATTCGGCGGCTTCTTGCACCGCAGGTGCGCCGCCTTCCATCGCGCGCAAGACGCGCTGGTCCTCATAAATCGGAATACCCGCCTCTTCGTATTTCTTACGCACATTGGGCGTGATGAGCCCCACCCGCGCGATGGCGGGCAGCATCAAATCCTTCAGCGAATGGATCTGGCCGGGTGGTAATTCCTGGAGAACTCCCATCTCGGCCGCCTCTTCGAGGCCGGCGAAGAAATCGTCGGCATCGATGCAGGAGTTCTCCAGCACTTCCATGAAACCCGGATCGGCGCGATTGGCGATCCCCTGCGCTTCGCCCATGGTCGTGGCCTGCACGATGAGGTTCACGGCGTTGAAGGTGAAATCGGCAAGATCTTCGCGGCTGGCCTCGTCCAGCTTCGCGATCACCGGCCCGAGATAGATATGGCCGAAGCTGACGTGCCGGGATTCGTCGCGCATCACGTTGAATGTAATCTCTTTCAGGAGCGGGCACACGGTCGAGCGGTACATGTTGTTGAAGGCCCCCAGCGCCAGGCCTTCCACGATCATGTTCATGCCGATCA
>SCRB01000297.1 GCA_004299545.1 Rhizobiaceae bacterium | reverse complement strand
GCGCTGCCTCAGACGGGAGTTTTTGTCCCGCCTTCATGTTGCGGGCAACGATCCAGCGTTTGATTTCATCGGCAATGATATCGCCGCGTTTTTTGAACGTCGCCATTTCCGACCTGCAACTCCCGATGATCCGTTCCAGCCTGTGATCGGCGAGCGGGGCGGATTTCGCTCTTGACCGACCGGAAACAACTTATTATCAGATAATACGATGGTAAAGGCGTTAAATGCCCTATCCATTGAAATCAAGGGGGCGGTCTTCGTTTTCTACGATGGCTGCGACACGGGATCAGCAACTGGCAGCGCCCTCCGGTGGTGCCGAATGGGAGGATCAGACATGTTCCAGGGAATGGCATCGCAGTCCGTCACGTCGCTGGCGACGGGTCTCGGCTTGACTTTGCTCGCGATTGGGATCAGCGCGGGCTCGGCAAATGCGGCTTGTCCGGAAAAGCCGCTGGCGATCGGCGTCTTCGGCCCGTTGACCGGCCCCAGCGCCGATTTCGGCACTATGGCGATGAATTCGGTGAAGCTTGCCGTCGCCGACTACGAAAAGCAGCAGGGCGCCTGCAAGATCGAGATCAAGCCTTTCGATTCCCAGGGCGCCGCGGCGCAGGCGCCGGCACTGGCGCAACGCGCCGTGCGCGACGCCAGTGTCGTCGCGATTATCGGTCCGCAGTTCTCCGGCGAGGCAAAGGCGGCCATGCCGATCCTCAATGCGGGCGGCATACCCTCCGTCACGGCGGTTGCGACCAATCCCAGCCTGACCAAGCAGGGATGGACCTATTTTCACCGGACGTCGGGCAACGACGCCAATGAGGGGCCGGCGGATGCACGCTACATCGTCACCGAACTCAAGGCGAAAAAGGCGGCCGTCGTGGACAACAGCACTGAATATGGCAAGGGCATCAGCGATTTCGTCCGCAGCACCCTGAAAAAGGACAATGTCGATGTACCCGTATCCGAATCCCTCGACATCAACGCGCCGGACTACTCCGCCACGGTCAACAAGCTGAAGGCGGCCGGTGTCGAGGCGGTGTATTGCGGCTGCTATTATGCTGAAGCCGGACGGCTGCTGACGCAGATGCGCAATGCCGGCGTGAAGGCGACGCTGGTCGGGCCTTCGGGGCTTTACGACCATCGCTTCCTTGCCACCGTGGGAAAGAAAAACGCGGAGGGAACGGTTGCTTCGACCCAGGCGGTGGCACCGGGGCATTTCAAGGGTTCCGATGCCTTCGAGGCGCAGTACAAGGCCTTTACCAAGTCCGAGCCGCTTCCCTATGCCCCCGAGACCTTCGACGCCGCCAACGCGGTCCTGAAAGCCATTGCGGCCGGCAATACCGACCGCAAGTCGATCAATGAGTGGCTCAGCAATTCCGCCGACTTTCAGGGTGTAAGCGGCCGCATCAAGTTCGACAAAGACGGAACCGTGCCCGGCGGAACGACCAGTTTCTTCGTCGTCAAAGGTGGTGCATTTCATTTTCAGACCAGCTTCGACGACAGCAATCTGTAATCATGTTCCAGTTGGTCCTGAGCCAGATCGGGCCCTTCACGGTATCGGGCCTCGTCGTGGGAGCGATCTACGCCCTGCTCGCCTTCGGCTATTCACTCGTCTACAGGGTTCTGCACCTGATCAACTTCGCGCACGCTGAAGTTTTCATGCTGGGAACTCTGGGCGCGCTGGCGACGACTCAGGCGCTGGGCATCGCTCCCTTCAACGCTCATGCCATGTCGACGGGCGGCGTCGTGCTTGTTCTCGTCGCCTGCCTCGCCGCGGCGATCATCGTATCCGTGATCGTCTCGACGGCGCTTGAATTGTGCGTCTATCGTCCCATCCGCAAGCGCGGCGGCAGCGGTTTCGCCGCGCTGATCGCCTCGCTCGGCTGTTCCCTCTTCCTGCAGGAACTGGTTGCCCATTTCGACGGCCGCGACCTCCTGCCTTTTCCGGTCCTCGTTCCGAAAACGCCCCTGCTGAGCATCGGCGATTTCATGATCCGGGCCGACCAGGTGCTCGTCTTCGTGCTTGCGCTCCTTATCGCCGGCGGCTTGCATCTGTTCATGATGCGCTCCCGTTTCGGACGCAGCATCAGGGCGGTTTCCATCGACCTGCAGGCAGCGACGCTGATCGGGGTCAACAGTTCCCTCGTCGTTCTGCTGACCTTCGTGCTGGCAGGGGCGAGCGCCGGCGCCGCCGCCTTCCTTTATCTGACGCTCTACGGCAGCACCTCCTATCTCGCGGGGTTCGCCATCGGCATCAAGGCCTTCACCGCCGCGGTTCTCGGAGGGATGGGAAGCGTGAGCGGCGCACTCCTCGGAGGGCTTCTGATTGGCCTTCTGGAAAATTACGGCGCAATGGTCACAGGCTCGCAGTGGGAAGGTGTCTATGCTTTCATCGGCCTGCTCATCGTCCTTCTCTTTCGGCCGCGCGGCATCCTTGGCGAGCGCGCAATCAGGGCGAGGATGTGATGAAATCGCTGCGCCCGCTGGCCGCCGTGGCCCTCATCGTCTTCCTCTATCTGCTGCCGATCGTGCATATCCCCCTGCTGGACAGTGAGGATTTCGACTTCCCGTCGCTCCTCTTCTACCCGATCGGCATCTTCGTGCTTCTCGCCATCGGGCTTTACGTTACGATCGGACTCGCCGGCCTGCTCAACCTGGGTCACGTCGCCTTCTTCGCGGTCGGCGCCTACACGATGGGCCTGTGCAACACGTTGCTCGGCTGGCCCTATTTCGCCGTACTTCCGCTGGCAGTGGCGGTCTCGATGGTTTTCGGCGTCCTCATCGCCGCGCCGACGCTCAGGCTCCGCGGCGATTACCTGGCCATCGCCACACTGGGCTTCGGACAAGTCATCCAGATCTTTCTTACCAATGCCCCGGGTCTCGGCGGCGTGCGCGGCATCAGCGGGATCGCACCTCCCACGAGTATCGGGCCGCTGGTCTTCGGCGTGCTCGATCCGGTGCCCTTTGTCTGGCTTGTCCTCACGCTCATCCTGATCGCCTATTTCATCGTGCGCCGGCTTGAGTCGACGCATATCGGGCGCGGCTGGAACGCGATCCGGGCCGACGAGGACGTTGCCGAGCTTATGGGCGTTCCGACGTACCGGCTGAAGATACTCGCATTCGCTATCGGCGCGGGGATCGCCGGCGCCGCAGGGGCGACCTATGCCACGAAAGCCAGCTTCATCAGCCCCGAAACATTCGACTTATCGCTGATCATTCTCCTGATCGCGGCGCTGACGATCGGCGGCACGCGCAGTCTGACGGGAGCGATCGTCGGCACGCTGCTCGTCGCTTATCTCCCCGAGAGGTTCCGCGAATTCGGCGATCTTCGCATGCTGCTGTTCGCGGCTGTCCTGGTGCTGATGGTGATCTTCCGCCCACAGGGACTGTTCGGTCGCCGCCTGCCGCGCGAGGCCGAAAGCGGATCCGAGGTGGTGGAAAACGTGAAGGGGGAGGCCCATGGCACCGCCTGACGTTTCCCCGGTTCTTCTGCGGATTGAGCGAATCGGAGTGCAGTTCGGCGGCATCGTCGCGCTCGACGGTGTCGATCTGGATATTCGTGAGCGCGAGATCGTCGGGGTCATCGGCCCCAACGGCGCCGGCAAGACCACGCTTTTCAACGTCGTCACCGGCGTTGCGAAGCCGAGTTCGGGAAACATCAGCCTGCTGGGGCACGCCATCACCGGCCTGAGGCAGCATGTGATCACTGCCCGCGGCATCGCCCGCACGTTCCAGAACATCAGGCTGTTCGAGGACATGACCGTTCGCGAGAACGTGATGCTGGGAGCGGATTGCGGGCGCAGGGACGGTTCGCCGGGCGCTCTCCTGGGACTCTCCCATACGCGGCGCAACGAGGCGGAGGCCCGCGCCCGGACCAGCGAGATGCTGGCCTTTACCGGGCTGACGAGGCACGCGGGCACGCTTGCGCGAAATCTTTCATATGGCGACCAGAGGCGGCTGGAACTTGCTCGCGCCCTCGCCACCAGACCGAAACTGCTGCTGATCGACGAACCGGCGGCCGGCTTCAATCCCACGGAGAAGCAGGAACTGGCGGAACTGATCCGCTCCGTGCGCGCATTCGGATGCGGCGTACTTCTCATCGAGCACGACATCAATATTGTGACCGGCATCTGCGACCGCATCGCGGTGCTGAATTTCGGCCGCAAGATCGCCGACGGCACGCCTTGCGAGATCACCGCCGACCCCGCGGTCATCAAAGCCTATCTGGGGACGCCCGATGCTGCTTGAGGTCGAGGATCTGCGTGTCCGATACGGCAAGGTGCCGGCGCTCAACGGTGTCTCCCTCACCGTGGGGGAAGGCGAGATCGCGGTGCTGATCGGGGCCAACGGTGCCGGCAAGACGACCCTGCTTAATGCCATTTCGGGGCTGCGCCCCTTCAGCGGCTCCATCCGCTTTCGAGGCCGTCCGCTCGACAAGGTAGCGGCATATCGCCGGGCGGCTATCGGCGTCGGGCAGGTGCCGGAGGGGCGGCGCATCTTCACCGCGATGACCGTGCGGGAAAACCTTCTGCTCGGCGGCGTGTCGCGCGACCGCTCCGGCCGCGCGCGGATGGCCGGGGACATGGACCGCATCTATGCGATGTTCCCGCGTCTGGCCGAACGGCAATGGCAGGTCGCCGGCACGCTTTCAGGCGGCGAGCAGCAGATGCTCGCCATCGGGCGCGCGCTCATGGCGCGGCCGGCATTGCTGCTCCTCGACGAACCCTCCATGGGTCTGGCGCCGCTGATCGTGGCGCAGATATTCGAGATGATCCGGGAGATCAACCGGGACGGCACCACGGTGCTGCTCGTGGAGCAGAACGCGGTCCAGGCGCTCGGCCTTGGTCAACGCGGCTATGTCCTCGAGATCGGCTCGATCGTTTCCTCGGGACCCTGCGCTGCGCTGATGCAAGATCCGGCGGTGCAGGCCGCGTATCTGGGCACCGCCAGTGCCGCTCCCGCCATCCGTGGGGCCGGCGAACCGGCGCATCCCGACGCTCAACATATCGATGGGGGCCGCCAATGAATGAGAACATCGGCCAACTGGAGACGCGCAACGACCTGCAGGTCGGCCGCCCCGTCCTGCGCCACGAGGACGAGCGGCTTCTGGCGGGAACGGCCCGTTTCGTTGCCGACATTCGCCTCCCGGACATGCGTGAGGTGGCCTTCGTGCGTTCGCCCGTTGCATTCGGCAAGCTCAGCCCTGTCGAGATCCCGGCGGATGCGGGACCTGACAGCGTCTGGACGGCGGAGCGGCTCGCGCATCGCGTCCTGCCCATCTGTGCGACGCTCAACAGGCCGGGATTCCATGTGACCGAACAGCCGATCCTCGCGCGGGGCAAGGTGCGGCATGTGGGAGAACTGATCGCGGCGGTCGTCGCCTCCAGCCGCGCCGAAGCGGAAGATCTGGCGGAAACGATCGTTCCGGGAATCGAGAGCCTGCCGGCGGTAAGCGATCCGGAGGCTGCCCTCGACGAAGGCGCGCCGCGGCTGCACGACGCCTGGGAGGACAATGTCTATCTGTCTTCCGGCCGCACCATCGGACCGTTCGATGAGGCGGTGGCGCGCGCCGAGGTCGCCGTAACGCGCGATTTCAGGATGGCGCGCGTCCTCCCCCTGCCGATGGAAACGCGTGGCTGCGTCGCCGGGTTCGACCGCGGCAGCGGCATCCTGACCCTTTATCTCTCCACCCAGCGGCCGCACCTGATCAGGACCATGCTGGCCGAGCAGCTGGTGGGGATCGAGGAATCGCGGATCCGTGTGATCGCGCCCGAAATCGGCGGCGCCTTCGGCGGCAAGAGCAATCTCTATCCGGAAGAAGTGGCGCTGGCCGCGATGGCGATGGAACTGCCGTTTCCCATCCGCTGGATCGAGGATCGCTACGAGCATTTCCTGTCGGCCTCGCAATCGCGCCAGCATGTGCAGCGGCTGACGGCCTATGCGATGCGGACGGGCGAACTGCTCGCCATCGACGCCCGCTTCCTGGTCGATGGCGGCGCCTATTCGATGCGCACATCGACAGCCGTCGTCGAGGCGGGCATGGCCGCCGCGGTCCTGCCGGGTCCCTACCGGCTGGGCGCCTATCGCTTCGAGACGGTCACGGTCGCGACCAACAAGATGGGCGTCGGGCCGTATCGCGGCGTCGGCCGCCCCGCGGCGGTATTCGCCATGGAACGCATGATGCACGAGACCGCCGTCGCCATCGGCATGGAGCCGCATGCGTTTCGCGCGCGCAACATGATCGACGCCTCGGAGCATCCTTACGTCTCCGTCAGCGGGCTGCGGTACGACAGCGGCGACTACAAGACGCTACTGTCGGACGCCGTGGAGGCCATGGACGTCGCGTCGGTGCGCGCCGCACAGCGCCTCGTCACCGCCGGTGATCGCCGCCTGATCGGCGTTGGCTTCGGCTGCTACACGGAGCAGACCGCGCACGGCGCGGAGGAATGGCATCGCCGCGGTTCGCCGTTCGAATATGGCTTTGAAAGCGCGCGCATCCGCATCGACCCGTCGGGCAGCGTGCTAGTGACAACCGGGATCAAATCGCAGGGGCAGGGTCTGGAGACCACGCTGGCGCAAATCGCAGCGGATGCGCTCGGCCTGCCCCATGAGCATGTCCATATCCGCCACGGCGACACCGAACTTTGCCCCTACGGGCTGGGAACCATCGCCTCCCGCTCGCTGGTCATGGCGGGCGGCGCGGTGGAGGGTGCAGCGACGCGGCTGGCCGGGAAGATCCGCGCAATTGCGGCCGCCAATCTCGGCTGCGGCCCAGAAGACATCCGCCTGCAGGACGGTACGGCGACCGGTCCGTTCGGGAATCTGTCCTTCGCGAAGATCGCCCGGATCGCCTATCTGGAACTCAACGCTCTGCCGCCTGACATCGAACCCGGCCTGGAGGTTTCGTACAATTACAGGCCGCCGGTGGAGAGCGGCACCTATTCGTCGGGTGTCCATGGCGCCAGGGTCGCGGTGGACGTCGATACCGGCGAGGTCGAGCTGCTTGATTATGTCGTTGCGGAAGATTGCGGCCGCATCGTCAATCCGATGATCGTCGACGGGCAGATCATTGGCGGCGCCGCGCAGGGTATCGGCCAAGCCCTCTACGAAGAACTGCGATATGACGAAACCGGCCAGCCGAGAACGGTGACGCTTGCCGATTACCTGATACCGGGCGCTGTCGAAGTGCCCCGCATAGCGCTCAGGCATCGCGAGACGCTGTCTCCCTTCACCGTGTTCGGCGCCAAGGGTCTCGGCGAGGGCGGAGCGATCGCCCCGCCGGCCGCGATCGCCAATGCCGTCAGCGACGCGTTGCGGCGGTATGGCGTCGATGTCCGTTCCATTCCCATCCGGCCGCGCGATCTCTGGACGGCCCTGCGGGACAAAAGCTTCGCGGAGATGGAGCCATGAAGCCGTCCGCATTCCGTTACGAGCGGCCCGCCAGTCTGGACGCGCTTTTCGACCTGCTCTCCGGACCCGGGGACAAGGCGGTACTGGCCGGCGGACAGAGCCTCATTCCCGCGATGAATTTTCGCATGGCGCGGCCCGCATTGGTGGTTGACCTGGCCGGCATCCCCGAATTGCGGGAAATCGTACGCGAGGACGGAGCGATCAGGATCGGTGCGACTGTCACGCATGCGCAACTGGAAGACGGCGCCGCGCCGGGACCGGTCCAATCCTTCCTGCGGCGCGTGGCTGGCGGCATCGCCTTTCGGGCGATCCGCAATCGCGGCACTATCGGCGGCAGTCTGGCCCACGCGGATCCGGCCGCCGACTGGCTTACCGCCCTGTCGTGTATGCAAGCCGAAGTGGAAATCGCCAACAAGTCGGGGCGGCGCCGCGTTGCGATGGAGGCGTTCGTCCTCGGGCCAATGACGACCGCGCTGGGAGACGGCGAAATCATCACGGCCGTCGTTCTGCCCGATCCGGGAGAGACGGCATTCGGCTGGCACAAGGCGGTCAGAAAGAGCGGCGAGTTTGCCGAAGCGCTGGCTGCCGTCCGCCTTGCCCCGGACGGGGCCGAGTGCTGGGTCGGTGCCATCGAATCTCCCGTGAGGCTGCCCGGGCGCTACGACCCGGCAGCCCTTGCGGGGGATAGCCGGCTGGGCGGCAGGCCGGAATTCGAGGCTGTTCGTCAAGGCGTGCGGGAGATGGCGCCCGACGCGGACGATTATGCCGTGCAACTTGCCGCCGTCGCAGTCTGCCGGGCCATCGCCGAAGCAGGAGCAGGAGAGGGTGCGGCATGACGCATCAGGAGATAACGCTCACCGTCAACGGCTGCCGCCTCAGTGCCGAAGTCGAGCGGCGACTGTCGCTTGCCGACCTCCTGCGGGAGGAATTCGGCCTGACAGGCACACATCTGGGGTGCGAGCACGGCGTTTGCGGCGCCTGCACCGTTCTCGTCGATGGTGTCCCATCACGTTCCTGCCTCATGCTCGCCTGCGCCAGCGAAGGCCGGCACGTCGTGACCATCGAAGGGATGCGGGGGCCTGTCGCCGATGCGCTTCGCGAGGCTTTCAGGGAAAGCCATGCCCTGCAATGCGGCTTCTGCACCCCCGGCATGCTCGCCACCGCCATCGACCTCATCGCACGGAAACGTGCTTCGTCCGAAGATGAAATCCGCCGCGAGCTTGCCGGCAATCTCTGCCGTTGCACCGGATATCAGGGCCTCGTGGACGCGATCCTCAGCGTAGGAAAAAGGACAGACCTATGAAGAAGAAGGCCGGTATAATCGCGGGCGCGGCGGTTCCCCATGCGCCCCAGTTCCATTCCCTTCCCGATACCGAGGACAAGGATCAGGTCGAGCGTGTCCGGCAGGTGATGCAAGGGATCGGCGAGAAGCTGAGGCTCCTCGAACCGGACCTCCTCATTGTCATGACAAACGACCACGGCGATGAATATGCGGTCGGCTGCGTTCCGCCCTTCGTCGTCCATTGCGGCAGCCGGGCACAGGGCATGCACAAGCACAAAGGCTGGTGGAACCTGCGCGGCGACAAGGGCTACGATCTCGTGCGCGGATTGATGGAAGAAGGTTTCGACCCCGCCTTCACCATGGACGCACCGTTGTCGACGCCTTTCACCATCCCCCTTGAATTCCTCGGCTATGGGCGCGACACGGCATTTCTTCCGATCTTCATCAATTCCTACGTGCCACCGCAGCCTTCGGCGGAACGCTGCTATCAACTCGGCCAAGCGCTTGATCGCGTGACGACGCGGCTAGGGCTGCGCACCGTCTTCATCGCGAGCGGCGGGCTCTCCCATTATCCCGGCACGCCGCAGTATCCCCATCCGGACGTCAATACCGACAGGGCCATCTACGACAGGATGGGACAGGGCAATCTCCGCCATCTGCTGAGCTTCTCCAGCGAGGCTCTGGATCACAGCGGCAATGTCGAGGCGCGCAGCATCATCGTCCTGGCGGGCGCTCTGGGCGAGCGCAAACCCGACATCACGGCATGGGAGCCCTCCTGGCATCATACCTACGGTATCTTCGGCTGGACCACCGACATATTACCCGAACAACAGGGGGCGCATTACCCCGCCACGCCCCCGGAGCACGCCCAACTGGCGCGGGCCTTGTTCGAGATGCGCACGAAGCCGGAAGCATGCGCATCGTTCCTGCGTGACAGAACTGCGTTCGCGAAGGCCCATCATCTCGATGCAGGTGAAACCGCGGCCCTTATCACGATGGATGAAGAGGCGCTGCGT
>SCRB01000034.1 GCA_004299545.1 Rhizobiaceae bacterium | reverse complement strand
AGATGACGGCCTGGCGTCACGGCGAGGAAGCGATGGACCCGTTTCATGACGAGGTCGGCTATCTTCTCTGGGACAAGGCGCACGGGCAGGTCATTCGCTGTTTCGCCGTGCCGCGCGGCTTGGCCATTCTTGCGGGAGGCGATGCCGGAGCCCGCGACCGGGTGCTCACATTCAAGGCCGAGCCCGGCTCGAAATCCTACGGCCTGTGCCAGAACAAGTACCTGCTCGAGCGGGCGACGGCCACGGCTTTTGAGAGCACTTTCACCTTCAACGACGACGGGACCCTGAGCTATACCTCCGACCTGGTCCTGAAACTTGCCGCCACCGGCGACGAGATGCACCACACCGACCGTAACACGCTGCATCGCATCAAACGCATCCATCCCAGCGCGGAAATCGGCTGATTTTGTCATACGGCCGGGGTGGCTCCGCATTTCGGCGGAGCCGTGCCGGCCGGTCTTTTTGAATATCGTTTCGCAATACCGTGCCACGGGGTTGTGACGGGCCGTATTTTGGCCAAGGTTTGACTTGCACGAGGAGGCCGCGTGCGCTAACCCTCGCCGCATTGCAACACAGGCATTGCCGTACCCACCAGGCCGCGCAAGGATGCGGTACGCGCGGTTCTCCCCGAACCAAGGCGCGGCAGGCAACGGAAAGTCAGAGATGAACGAACTTCTCGTTTCATACTTGCCGATCGTCATCTTCGTCATCGTCGCCCTTGTCGTCGGTGTGGCGCTTCTGGTCACGCCGTTCGCCGTGGCTTACAAGTCGCCAGATCCGGAAAAGCTGTCGGCCTATGAGTGCGGCTTCAATGCGTTCGACGACGCGCGCATGAAGTTCGACATCCGCTTTTATCTCGTGTCGATCCTGTTCATCATCTTCGACCTCGAGGTCGCCTTCCTCTTCCCCTGGTCGGTGTCGTTCGCGAGGATCGGATGGCTCGGCTTCTGGTCGATGGTCGTCTTCCTCGTGGTCCTGACGATCGGCTTCATCTACGAATGGAAGAAAGGAGCGCTGGAATGGGATTGAGCGATAATTCCAGCACCCTCGCCGCGCCCCGGCCGAGGGGGATCATCGATCCTTCGACCGGAAAACCCGTCGGGGCCAACGATCCGTTTTTCGGCGAGATCAACAACGAACTGGGGGACAAGGGCTTCCTGGTCACCTCGACACAGGCGCTGATCACCTGGGCGCGCTCGGGCTCGCTGATGTTCATGACCTTCGGCCTCGCCTGCTGCGCGGTCGAAATGATCCAGACGTCCATGCCGCGCTACGACAGCGAGCGATTCGGCGTGGCGCCGCGCGCCTCTCCGCGCCAGTCCGACGTCATGATCGTGGCCGGCACGCTGACCAACAAGATGGCGCCCGCGCTCCGCAAGGTCTACGACCAGATGCCGGAGCCGCGCTACGTCATCTCGATGGGAAGCTGCGCCAATGGCGGCGGCTATTATCACTATTCCTATTCCGTGGTGCGCGGCTGCGATCGCGTGGTGCCCGTCGACATTTACGTTCCGGGCTGCCCGCCGACGGCGGAGGCCCTGCTTTACGGCATCCTGCTCCTGCAAGATCGGAAGAGCACACG
>SCRB01000296.1 GCA_004299545.1 Rhizobiaceae bacterium | reverse complement strand
CAACCGGTATGGCCGCGCCCGTGACATCGCGGATGATGAAACGGCAATCCTCGTCTATCGTCTCGAATATGCCGCGCACGACCGCCCCGCCAATGTTGACCGCCACCTCGCCACCGAGACCGGCGGCCTGCGCCAGCCACAGCCGCCTTATCCGATCAAGGCCACGCCCGTTGTCCCACAGGCCGACGTAATTCATCCATGCATCGGAAAGCGCCAGGAACAGCGTCTCGGCATCGCAATTCGCGCCCATCGCGGCGAGAGACGTTGCCGGATATGGAAGATTGTCCGGATAGGCGACGACATTGACGCCAATGCCGACAGCAACAGCAAACCGGTCCCTGTCCAGCAGAGTCGATTCGAGCAGGATACCGGCGAGCTTGCGCCCTTGTGCCAGAACATCGTTCGGCCATTTCAGCGTAAAGCGCTGCCCCGTGCCATTGCCGCCATCGGCCGCGATTGAAAGGCTCACCGTGTCGGGAACGACTGCGGCAAGCGCATCCGCAAGGGCAAGGCCCGCGACGAAGCCGAGCGTCGCAGCGAGCTTCAGGTCGAAGCCGGTTTTCGCCAGAAGCGTCGCGGCCAGGTTGCCTTCCGGCGTCTGCCACGCGCGCCCTCGCCGGCCGCGGCCGGCCTCCTGCCGCTTCGAGACGATCCAGAGGTTTCCCGGATCGCCGGCCCGCGCCGCTTCCATCGCGAGCGCGTTGGTCGACCCTACGCGTTCATACGCTTCCAGGCGATAGCCTGCCAGCGACGCGGCGGGAGCAAGGACAAACCCCATGCGTTCAGAAGAAGCTCTTTGCCGCCGCCTCTGCGACGCGCCCGAGCGGCCCGCCGATCAGGACGTAGAAGAGGACGAAGGCGCCGGAAAGTCCGAAGACGACGCGCATTTCCATGGCCATCGGCGAAAAGCCGGCGCCCGCCTCGTCGAACCACATGATCTTGATGATCCGGATATAGTAGAACGCGGCAACCACGGAGGTGACGACGCCGATAACCGCCAGGGCGTAAAGGTGCGCGTTGATCGCTGCGAGGAAAACATACCACTTCGCCCAGAACCCCGCGAGCGGCGGAATACCAGCGAGCGAGAACAGAAGAATGGCCATGATCGTCGCCATGACTGGGTTGGTATGGGCAAGGCCGGCCATGTCGTCAATTCGCTCGACCTGTTCGCCCCTGCGTCGCATCGAGAGGATGAAAGCAAACGTGCCGAGCGTCATGGCGAGGTAAATGAGCATGTAGATGACGACGCCGTGCACGCCTGCCACGGTGTCCGCAGAAAGCCCCACCAACGCGAAACCCATATGGCCGATCGAGGAATAGGCCATCAGGCGCTTGAAGTTACGCTGCCCGATAGCGCCAAACGAGCCGAGAAGCATCGAGGCGATCGAAACAAAGACGATAATCTGCTGCCAGTCGATCGCCGCGGGTTGGAACGCGTCCACGGTCGTGCGTAGCAGGAAGGACATTGCCGCGATCTTCGCCGCCGATGCCAGGAAGGTCGTCACCGGCGTCGGCGCGCCTTCATAGACGTCGGGCGTCCACATATGGAAGGGCGCCGCCGAAATCTTGAAGACGAGCCCAATGAGCACGAACACGATGCCGACGATCAAGCCGACCGACCGCGGCCCCGCGGAAAGCGCCGCCGCGATCTGGTGGAAGTCGACGCTTCCCGTGTAGCCGTAGACCAGCGTTATACCGTAAAGCAGAAGTCCGGAATTGAGGGAGCTGAGAATGAAATACTTGACTCCCGACTCGCTCGATCGTGCATTGTCGCGATGGAAAGCCGTAAGGACGTAAAGCCCGAGATTCTGCAATTCCAGACCGAGATAGATGCCGATCAGGTTGTGCGCCGAAATCATTAGCATCATTCCGGTGGTCGAAAGCAGGATCATCACCGGATATTCGAAGCTGTAAAAGCCGGCGTTCCGCCCGTATCGCGCCGACATGACAAGCGCCGCAGTGGCGCCGATCAGCGTCAAAACCATCATCACGCGGCCGAAGGAATCAAGGATGATGGCGCCGCCGAACGCCGTCCCTTCGCCGCCGGCGAGAATGATCCAGGCGCCTGCCGCAATCAGAACCAGAACCCCGAGCACGGTCACGGAGCCGCTGGAACGCTCTCCGGAAAAGGCGCCGATCATCAAAAGAGCCATCGCTCCGACGGCCAGGATCAGCTCCGGCATCGCCAGCCATAGACTCATGGAAAGAGAAGCGGTCATAGGTTCCCGATCCTGTTATTTCTGTATCGACGCGACCTGATGGGTCGCCGAAATTGAGGCTGTGACGTTGTGCAGGAGGTTATTTACCGAGGCCGACGTCGCGTTGAAGATCGGCGCCGGGTAGAAACCGAAGAAGACGATCAGAATGATGAGCGGATAGAGGATCGACTTTTCCCGCGCCGAAAGGTCAAACATCGCTTTCAGGCTTTCCTTGTCGAGCGCGCCGAAAATGATCCGCCTGTAGAGCCAGAGCGCATAGGCAGCCGACCAGATGACGCCGGTGGTGGCAAAGACAGCGACCCATGTGTTAACCTGGAAAGCGCCGATCAGCGTCACGAATTCGCCGATGAACCCGCTTGTCCCGGGCAACCCGACATTGGCCATGGTGAACACCATGAACGCCGTGGCGTATTTCGGCATATTGTTGGCCAGTCCGCCATAGGCCGCAATCTCGCGCGTGTGCATCCGATCGTAGATGACGCCGACACAAAGGAACAGCGCGCTGGAAACCAGCCCGTGCGAAAGCATCTGGAAGAGCGCGCCCTGCAGCCCCTGCTGGTTTATCGCGAAGATACCCATCGTCACGTAGCCCATATGGGCGACCGACGAATAGGCGATCAGCTTCTTCATATCCTCCTGCATCAGGGCGACGAAGGAGGTGTAGATGATTGCTATGACGGAAAGGGTGAAGATGAACGGCGCGAAATCCGCCGAGGCGTTGGGAAACATCGGCAGCGAAAACCGCAGCAAGCCGTAACCGCCGAGTTTCAGCATGATGCCTGCAAGCAGCACCGAGCCCGCCGTCGGCGCCTCGACATGGGCGTCGGGCAGCCAGGTATGCACGGGCCACATCGGAATCTTCACGGCGAACGAGGCGAGGAACGCAAACCACAGCCATTTCTGCATGCCCGCCGGGAAATGGTAGGCAAGCAGTTTCACGATGTCGGTCGTGCCAGATTGCCAGTACATCGCCATGATGGCGAGCAGCATCAGAACCGATCCCAGAAGCGTATAAAGAAAGAACTTGAAGCTCGCATAGACGCGCCGCTTGCCGCCCCACACCCCGATGATGATGAACATCGGGATCAGACACCCCTCGAAGAAGACGTAGAACAGGACAATATTGAGAGCGCAGAAAACGCCGATCAGCAGCGTCTCCAGCAACAGGAAGGAGATCATGTAGGCCTTCACCTGCGTCCGGATCGTCTCCCAACTCGTGAGAACGCAAACCGGCAGCAAGAAGGTGGTCAGGATGACGAACAGCATCGAAATGCCGTCGACGCCCATATGGTAGGCTATGCCGGAACCCAGCCATTCATGCTTCTCGATCATCTGGAAGCCGGACACCGACGTATCGAAACCGGCCCAGATGAACAGCGAGACGATGAACGTCACGACCGTCGTCAAAAGCGCGATCATGCGGACGTTCCGTCGCGCCGCTTCGCCCTCTTCCCTGATGAAAAGGATCAGGAGAACACCGACCAGCGGCAGGAAGGTGACGGTCGAAAGGATCGGCCAGTCGGTCATTGGAACGTGCTCCCGAGCATCATCCAGGTGACGAGCGCGGCGACGCCGATCAACATCACGAAGGCATAGTGATAGAGATAGCCCGATTGCAGCTTTACCGCCTGGCGGGTCACGTCGATAACGCGCGCGGAGACGCCATCAGGCCCAAGTCCGTCGATCACCGCTCCATCACCCTTCTTCCAGAGGAAATAGCCAAGGCGCTTGGCGGGCCGGACGAAGAGGAAGTCGTAAACTTCGTCGAAATACCATTTGTTCAGGAGGAAGGCATAAAGGCCGCGATGCTGCTCGGCGAGCCTCCCCGGCGCCTCCGGCGAACGGATGTAGAATATCCAGGCGATCCAGGTTCCCACCAGCATCGCGATGAAGGGCGCGAGCTTGACCAGGATGGGCGAATGATGAATCGCCTCGATGACGTCATTGCCTGGAAGTGTGAACAGCGCTGTTTTCCAGAACGCGTG
>SCRB01000295.1 GCA_004299545.1 Rhizobiaceae bacterium | reverse complement strand
CTCCTTGAGGAGTTCGGGCGCATCGAGAACGTCGCGCAGGCCAAGGACGCAGATCACGCCGCGCGCCTTCAGCATTCGCAGCGTCGGCAGCATTTCCCGCGCCAGGCCGAGCGCTTCCTTGTCGACGATCACCATGTCCGGCCGAAAGCGTTCCGCGGTGTCGCGGATGATGGCTTCGCGCGTGGCGATTGTCTGTTCGAGGCTCTCGGTCTCGTTGGCCGACTGGTAGCTGCCGTTGGAAAGCTTCTTGGTGGCGGGAATCTGGACGTAGTTGACCCTCGCGTCGAAGGAAAAGGCATCGACGACCGGCGAGCCGGAAATGATGGAAATCTCGACATTCGGGAAGTGCGTTACAAGCGCATGTGCGATGGTACGGCTTCGGCGCAGATGCCCCAAGCCGAACGTGTCATGGCTGTACATGAGAATTCTGAAGTCGGCGACTGGATCCATACGCGACTGGAAAACGGACGTGAAAACGGCACCCCGAAAGCGCCTTGATAGGCGAATTCTCGCTGGAGCGCAACGAAGCCGTTTTTCAATTGCAGGTGAACCGCGCCATGATTTTCCGGCGCCGGAATTCGACAGGCCCCGTCGCCTTATTAAGCCTTCATGGAGGAAGCAGCGCCGGAATGGCCGGTGCGACGAAGGGGGCGCTCCACAATCCGCCGATGAAGAAATTGGTCGTCGGCTTGCTGTCGGCCGGTGTCAGCGTGCCCGACAGCGCCAGGCCCCCGCCGAGATAAGGGACGACGCCGACCAGGGAAAGGGAGCCTGGCGGCCCCGACGCGGTGGCCTTGTCGATCTTCGCTAACCCGTTCACGATCGTTGCCTTGATTTCCGCCTTGGCGAGCTTGAGCGACCCGTTGGCAACGTCCCTGAGGGAGAAAAAGCCTCCCGCCTTCGTTCTTTTGATGAAATCCGAAAGATCGAAGCCCTTGATGCTGCCGGCGCCGAGCTTTGCGGAAAAGGTCCCATGCCCATCGCTGAATATGTGTTTCCATGTTTCGCCGATACCCTTGAGGGAGAAGGCGATCGTCGCGGGCGTCTTGGCGAGCAGGCCCTTGACCCCGAGCGCCTCCGTCAATGCGCTGAGATCGATGTCCGCCGCGTGCATCCGTAGTTCGACGTGATTGCCGTCGGCCTGACGGTCGAGATGAAGACCGGCCTGGACACTGCCGCCGAAGGCGGTTGCATCGGAAATATCGAAAACGGAAAGGCCACCTTTCACCTGAGCCGTCGCGGCGATATTTGCCAACGGTATGGGTCCGGCGAGCGCCTTGTTGGCGGAGAGCCGCAGATCGACATTGAGCTTGTTCGCCATCTTACCCTCGTCGGGGCCGGGTTTCAGCGCGGCGACCAGCGGTGTGAAGGCGGTGAGGAACGAGCCGATGTCGAACTGATCGAAGGCGAGCGTTCCCGATATGGATGGTGTTGCCCCGAGCATCGAAATCTCGATAACGCCCATACCCGGATTCTTGTCGAGCGCGATTTCGGCCTTGTCGAGTTTCAACCGGCGGCTGTTCCCGCTGAGATGGCTTGTCACCGTGAGCGGACCGGCCGGAGCGCCCGAAGCCATGCCGGAGCCGGACCATTCCAGCACTTGGCGTACCGACTGGGCGGCCAGCTTGATTTGCCCGTCGAAATAGGTGTTTTGCGACAGGTTGGCGGTGCCCTCGAACGACACGGCAAGCGGCGTCGAACCGAGATCGACACTGAGATCGGATGTGCCCCCGCCGAAAAGAACGAGCGGCTGGCCGAGACTGAAATCGAGCTTGAAATCCTGTCCGCGCCACTTGCCTGTCAACGACACGGAAGCCGCGCTGTTCAAGGCCGGCCAGTCGATTTTTCCCGCCAGTTTGTCCACGACCGTGCGCTCGGCGCCCTTGTTCGCGACGACGACGCGTCCGTCGCTGATCTCGATCGTTCCGAGCGAGTGGGAGGGAAGAGCGCTTGTGTCCGGTTTCGAAGGGTTCGCGCTGACCGCTTCACTGGCGGTCTGTATCGCATCGACGATCCGTCCGCCCCCCGGCGAGGCGGGAAGGTAAAGCAAGCCGTGCGGCGCCACCCGTATCACGGGCCGGATGAAACGGGCACTCGCGAACTCGGCCCTCCCCATCAGCGCCGCGACGGCCGACAGGTCGATATCGACCTGATCGGCCTCGACCACCGGCTGGTTATCGCTGCCCCACTCAGAAAGCGTCACATTCTTCAAAACGCCGTGAAACGAAGGCCAGATACGGATTTCCGGGGCATCGCCCAGCGTGACGCGATAGCCGGTCAGCGCTTCCATCTCCTGTGCGATGCGGTAGCGCACGATCTGCGTAGACGCGAGAAGCGGAAGCGTGACGAAGATCACTGCCGCGGCGAGGATGGCCACCAACGCCGCCCACATGATCTTCTTCGCCGCCTTTGATGGCATCCCGCCTTGCCCTCTGTGCGGGGCAGCCGCCTAACCGCCGCGCGAACTATCGGGTTAGAGTGCCGATTTTACCTTTTCAAGGCGGAGCGGGCCATCTTTCCGCTTTGCGAACAATTTCCGCACGCAGGTTGCGGTGCAGCATGGCATCTTGCCCGCCACGGGCTTGAGGTGCATAAGGCCACAAGTGGTTTGTTTCCGACATTTGCATCCCATTTGTATCAGGCCGAGAGCAAATGTTGGAAACAGAAAAACCGCTAGCAAGTTTATGATTCTAGTGGAATTTTCAAATTTGACATTCGATCTAGGGGCGACATGAAGCGGGTATCGAATGTCAAACTCATTCCACTAGATTGGAGGCGCCATCGATGAACGAAGAAATCCCTCTCTGGATTCCCTCACACCAGACGATCCAGTCCGCACCGCTGACTGCGTTCATGCGCGCCGCGGCCGAGAAGAATGGTCTCGAACTGAACGATTATGATGCGCTGCATCAATGGTCGGTGAAGGACAGGGAGGGCTTCTGGAAGCTCGTCTGGGATTTCTGCGGGGTTATCGGCGAATCGGGCGAGCGGATAATGGTGGATGGCGCGAAGATGCCCGGTGCGTCTTTCTTTCCCGATGCCCGGCTGAATTTTGCCGAAAACCTGCTGCGCCGGACAGGCCGTGATGAGGCTATCGTCTTCCGCGGCGAGGACAAGGTCGAACGCCGGCTTTCATGGGATGAACTGCATGCCCTCGTCTCGCGGTTGCAGCAATTTCTCCGCTCCGAGGGCGTAAAGGCAGGAGACCGGGTCGCGGGCATGATGCCGAACATGCCGGAAACGATTGCGGCGATGCTCGCGGCGTCATCGATCGGCGCCGTCTGGTCGTCCTGTTCGCCGGATTTCGGCGAGAAGGGCGTTCTCGACCGGTTCGGCCAGATCGAGCCGGTGATCTTCTTCGCCCCTGACGGCTACTGGTATGCCGGCAAGAGGATCGATGTCGGCGAGAAAGTGGCTGCCGTTGTCTCCAAACTGCCGTCGGTACGCAAGGCCGTCATCGTCGATTACCTCGGCAACGCGGTGCCGGTGGCCGCGGCGGTTCCGCGTGCCGCGACGATGGCTGAAATCGTCGCCTCCTATGAGCCGAAGCGGCTTTCTTATGAGAGGCTGCCCTTTTCCCACCCTCTCTACATCCTGTTTTCTTCCGGCACGACGGGCATTCCGAAATGCATCGTCCATTCCGCCGGCGGCACGCTGATCCAGCACCTCAAGGAGCATCGGCTGCACGCCGGCGTGAAGGCAGGCGACCGGTTCTTCTATTTCACCACCTGCGGCTGGATGATGTGGAACTGGCTCGTCACCGGCCTTGCCTCGGAAGCGACGCTTCTCCTTTACGACGGCTCGCCTTTCTATCCGAATGGAAACGTGCTTTTCGACTACGCTCAGGCGGAAGGCATGACTTATTTCGGCACCTCCGCGAAATTCATCGACGCGCTCCGGAAAGCCGGATTGAGGCCGATCGAGACGCACGATCTTTCCGCCGTCCGCGTCATTTCCTCGACCGGATCGCCGCTTTCGCCGGAAGATTTCGATTACGTTTACGAAGCTGTGAAGAAGGACGTGCATCTGGCCTCGATTTCCGGCGGAACCGACATCGTTTCCTGCTTTGTCCTCGGCGTCCCGACCAAACCGGTATGGAGCGGCGAAATCCAGGGGCCGGGACTCGGAATGGCTGTGGATGTCTGGGACGACGGTGGCCATCCTCTGAGGGCGGGAAAGGGGGAACTCGTGTGCACGCAGGCCTTCCCGTCCATGCCGGTTATGTTCTGGAACGATCCGTCGGGCGAAAAATACCATGCGGCCTATTTCGAGCGCTTTGACAACGTCTGGTGTCACGGCGATTTCGCCGAATGGACGGAGCATGGCGGGATCATCATCCATGGCCGCTCGGACGCGACGCTCAATCCTGGCGGGGTGCGGATCGGCACGGCCGAGATCTACAATCAGGTGGAGCAGATGCCGGAGGTGGCCGAAGCGATCTGCATCGGGCAGGAATGGGACCATGATGTCCGCGTCGTGCTTTTCGTCCGCCTGGCGTCCGGGATGGAACTGAACGGCGATCTGGAAAAGCGCATCAGGGCGAAAATCCGCACCGGCGCCAGCCCTCGCCATGTCCCGGCGAAGATCGTCGCCGTCACCGATATCCCGCGCACGAAGTCGGGAAAGATAACGGAACTTGCCGTGCGTGACGTCGTTCACGGACGGACGGTGAAGAACAAGGAAGCACTCGCGAACCCCGAGGCGCTTGAACTCTACAAGGACCTGCCAGAGCTGAGGCAATAGCTTCCGCGGCTGCCGTACTCCCCGGACAGGGTTAACGATCGGTTGCCCGCCTGTTTACCTCGATTTCACAAGTGGTACACTTTCGTAAACTTCGAAAGAGCCGGGTAAGGAGTTGTTAAGAACTCCAACGGATAGTCGGGTTATCCGACGGGAGGCAAATGTCTTCCTCGATGTTGAATTTGCCCTTACCCCGTTTTGCACAGCATAATTATTTCGACGCCCCGATCTGGGGCGTTTTTTTTGGGAAAACGCGCTCGGGCGGCCGGTCAGTCTGCGAGGACCCGCGTTGAGGGGAAGGAAACCTCGACAAGCGTGCCTTCCCCAGGAACCGAATGGATGGAGAAGCGGGCCCGGTTGGCTTCGACCATCGCCTTGGTGAGCGGCAGGCCGAGTCCGGTTCCGTCCCCGCGCGGCCGCTTCAGTGCATTCAACTGCTTGAACGGCTTGAGCGCTTGCTCGATCTCGACCTGGCTCATGCCGATGCCGGTATCGCGAACCCGTATGACCACTTCACCCGTCGGCTCGTAGGCGGTCGAAACGATCACCTGACCGCCGGCCAGCGTGTAGCGGATGGCGTTGGACAGGAGGTTGAGCGCGATCTGGCGCATGCTTCTGAGGTCGGCGACGACTTCGGGCAGGCGTGACAGGAAACTGGAGCGGATGATCACCCTTTCGCGGTTCGCCTGGGGCTGCATCATGGCGACGGTTTCGGCCAGCGTTTCGTTGAGCGAGACCGCCTCGTAATTCATCTCCTGCTCGCCGGCCTCGATCTTGGAGATGTCCAGAAGGTCGTTGACGAGATCGAGC
>SCRB01000294.1 GCA_004299545.1 Rhizobiaceae bacterium | reverse complement strand
GCGTGGGACGAGTTGGATAATGGAAAGCGCATGCACGCTCTTGCCCGAGCCGCTTTCACCGACGACGCCGACGATCTCGCCTTCCTGGACGGCATAGGAAATGCCGTTGACGGCGTTGACCCTGCCGCCTTCGGTCCGGAAGCTGACCCGCAGATCGTCTATTTCCAGCAATGGCGCCATCAAACTTCCTGTTGGTTCGCGGAAAGCGCCGGCGTCCCGTCGAACGCCAGAACGGCTTCGAGCTTTTCCGCCAGGTCGAGAACGACATCATCCTCGTACCAGCGCCCGACGAGTTGTAGGCCGACCGGCAATCCGGACGATGTCAAGCCGCAGGGCAACGAGATCGCCGGATGTCCGGTGAGGTTGAAGGGAAATGTGTACGGGTACCAAGCCCCACGGATCGTGCCGGCGGAGCGGCCGGCGATCTCGATCTCGCCGAGCGGATCGAGGCCGACCGGAAGCGCCGGCGCCGACAGCGTAGGCGATACGATCAGATCGAAGCGACCGAGGAATTCCTGGACCTTCGCGAAGCATCCGGTTCTGGCGAACTGCGCCTGCCACAGGTCGGCGGCCGTGAGGCCTTCACCGGCGTCGATCGTGGCGATCAGTGTTGTGTCAAGCAGATCCGGATGCTCGCGGCGCTGACGCCCAAGCCTGGCATGAAGCATGGAGCGCAGAAGAACCAGGAAATGCGGTTCGAGGGAAACCAGATCGAGTTCGATCGTCTCGACCTCGCAGCCGAGATCTTGCAATTGCATGACGGCCTCAAGCGTCACGCGCTCGACTTCGGGGTCGAGAATGTTGCCGCATTTCGGCAGCCAGCCGATGCGTAGCGGCTGGTCGTCGCGCGGGCTACCCCACTGCGTCGTCTTCTGCCCGTAGGGGTCGCGCCGATCGGCGCCGCGGATCGCCTGGAACATCAGCCGCACGTCGGCGACGCTGCGCGCCATCGGCCCGACATAGGAATTGGCGCCGAACAGGTCCGGCGCCTGCAGGTTCGGAATGCCGCCCAGCGTCGCCTTGAAGCCTGCAATGCCGCAGCAGGCGGCGGGGATACGGATCGAGCCGCCCCCGTCGGAGCCGAGCGCCAGCGCCCCCATGCCGGCCGCCACCGCGACCGCCGCGCCGCCGCTCGAACCGCCGCATGTGTGGTCCCTGCTCCAGGGATTGAGGGTGCGGCCGAACAGCGGTCCTTCGGTAAAGGCCTTGTGCCCGAATTCCGGGGTCGTCGTCTTGCCGATCAGGATTGCTCCCGCGGCGCGTGCGCGCGCGACCGCAACGGCATCCGAAGCAGGCACCGCATCGGCCATGAGAGCCGATCCCTGGGTGGTGCGCACGCCTTCCGTATTCGTCAGATCCTTCACGGAGAACGGAATTCCACAGAGCGGCCCAACGGGATCGCCGCGCATGATGGCGGCCTCGGCCGATTTGGCCTCCTGCCGGGCGTGATCGGAGCAAAGGGTGATGAAGGCGTTAAGCTCACTGCGCTGCTGCACCCTGCGCAAGGCGGCTTCGACCGCTTGGACCGGCGAGATGCGCTTCGCCCCGATTTGGACGGCAAGCTCGCTCGCAGGCATATCCGCGATCTCGGTTGCGGCTGCTCGATTGCTTATGTCTATGGCCTGCATCATTACCTCGCCCTCAGATCATCCAGCGGCCGCCATCGACCAGCAGCGTCTGCCCGGTGATGAACCGGGCGTCCTGACTGGCGAGGAAGGAGACGACGCCGGCAACGTCTTCCGGTTCGGCGACGAACCCCGCAGGCGTCGTCTGCCGGATGCGCTCTATCGCCTCCTTCGGAACCTCGTCATGCGCTTTCGTGCGCACCGCGCCCGGCGCCACCGCGTTGACCGTGACGCCATGCGGCGCCAGTTCGCGCGCCAGCGCGCGCGTGAAGCCGACCAGGCCCATCTTGGCGGTGGCATAGTCGACCAACCCGGCGTCGCCGACGAAGGCGGCGTCGCTAGACATGTTAACGATAGCGCCGCCGCGCTCGCGCATCGAGGGCGCGACGAGACGCGTCAGGCGCATGGTCGCCATCAGCGAAACCTCGATGACAAAACGCCACACCTCCTCTTCCGAAAGATGGAAAGCGCCGGCGCGCCGGCGCGCGCTTTGGCCGACATTGTTGACGAGGATATCCGCCGGCCCGAATTTCGCGACCGCCTTGCCATGGAAATCCCGCAACATTTCGCCATCGGTGCAATCGCCGGTCACGGTTAGAAACCGGTCCATCGACATCTCGCGGGCGGTATCTTCCAGGCCCGCCGCATCAAGGTCGATCATCGCCACCGACGCACCCTCCGCCGACAGCCGGCGCGCGCAGGCCGCGCCGATGCCGTTTCCGGCTGCCGTCACGAGCGCGACCTTGCCGTCAAAGCGATGGGAAAGATGATTCATCGCAAATCCTCAATGAAACGTGCGGCCGCCGTCGACGGCCATGGCTGTACCGGTGACATAGGAGGCTTCCTCGCCGAGAAGCCACAGCACGGCCGCGGCGATCTCCTCCGGCTGGGCAATCCGCTTCAGGGCATAGCGGGCATTCACCTTCTCCAGCTCGGCGGCGGGATCGTCTGCGGTGTCGAGGCTGCCTCGAAAAAGCGGCGTATCGACGGCTCCCGGACAGACGCAGTTGACGCGGACGCCGAAGGCGGCCCCCTCCATGGCGAGCGACTTGGAGAACATTTGCAGGGCTGCCTTGGACGCCGAATAGGCCGCTCTGTGGAGAAGAGGCTGCAATCCGGCTCCGGAAGAAATATTGACGATAGCACCTCCCCCCGATCTTCGCAGATAGGGCAGCGCGGCCCGGCAGACATGCATGGGTCCGTCGAGGTTGACGGCCATGATCCTGCGCCATTCCGCGTCGGACGTTTCCTCCACCTGTGCGAGCAGGTCGATGCCGGCCGAATTGATTACGCCGTCAATCCCGCCCCTGTCGTTTGCAAATCGAGATACCGCCGCATCGATCTCGGCCGAGACCGTGATGTCGACTTCGAAAGGGACGATACGCTCCTCGGACCAGGCGGCCAGCGCTCGCAACGCACCGCCATCGTGATCGAGGCAGCCGACAACGGCGTCCCTGTCAACTAACGACCTGACGCAGGCCAGCCCGATCCCGCTTGCGGCGCCCGTGACGATAATTCGTTTGCCGGCGAAGCTGCCCTTCACTTGCGCTGTTCCTTCAGACGCGGCCGCAACTCGTCGACGATCTCGTCGCAGCGCCCGATCCAGACATCCGAATGCGAGAGCGCATGCTCGATTAGGCCTTCGAGCGCCTTGATGCGCGATGGCTGGCCGATCAGTTGGGGATGCATGCCGATCATCAGCATGCGCTGCTCGCGATGGAGCACGTCGAACTCGGCCTTCCAGGCCTCGAGCAACGCCGAGGGCGCTTGCATGGTGCGTCCCGGCAGGACGATCGAATATTGGAAGAACGGCGCATCGTCGAGCACCCAGCGGAACGGCAGCTCGACGATGTCGGTCGGCTTGCCATCGACATCGTGGAGATAGGGGCTGTCGTCGTCGAAGAAATTGGAGGAATAGCTGAAGCCGTATTCCACCAGCATCGGCATGGTGGCGGGGCTGATCTCGGCCGCGGGCGAGCGCCAGCCGCGCGGCTTGTAGCCTGCCACCTTCTGGATCGCCTCGATGCCGCGCTCCATCTCCTCGCGCTCCTCCTCGGGCGTCAGCTTGAGGATCCAGGTGTGGCTGTAGCTGTGATGTGCGATCTCGTGCCCGGCTTTGAGAATACGTTCCATCAGTTCCGGGCGCTGGTCGACAACCAGGCCGGGAACGAAGAAGGTGGTCCTCAGATCGTAGCGCGCGAGCAGGTCGAGGATGCGCCCCGTGCCGACCTTCCAGCCATATGCCCCCTGCGACATCAAGATCGGACGCGAGGCGTAGGAAGGATCGCGCGCGGTCCACATCGTCTCCGCGTCGAGATCGAAGGTCAGGAAGAGGGGGAAG
>SCRB01000293.1 GCA_004299545.1 Rhizobiaceae bacterium | reverse complement strand
GCAGCCGGCCGCAGTCATCAGTTCCGCGTCGATCGTGTTCGACAGGATCTCGCTGTCGACCAGGACGCCGTCGCAATCGAAGATAATCATTCGCCGTAGGGTACCCAGATATTCTTGACCTGGGTCGCGCGGAAAAGGAACTGGCGGCCCTGGCCCCGCGGTCCCGTCCAGTCGCGCGCCGCGCCGTCTTCCGTCCATGTCTGCTTGAGATTGCCGGCCGAAATTTCTTCGACCATCTTCGCCCCGGCGCCGGTGCCGAAATACCAGACCGCCTCGACATCGTCATGCCCGGCCAGCGTCTTCATCAGCACGTCGCGTTCGCCTGTGACGATGTTGACGACGCCGCCCGGCACGTCGGAGGTGTCGAGAAGCTGATAGAAATCGGTCGCAGCGAGCGGATGCGTCTGCGACGGCACGGCAACGACGCGGTTGCCCATGGCGACGGCGGGCAGCACCAGGGAAACGAAGCCGAGCAGCGGAAAGGCGGTCGGGCAGGCGATGCCGACGACGCCGAGCGGCTCGTTCATCGCCAGCGTCACATAGGCCGATTTCGTCTGATGCACCGCGCCGTCGAACTTGTCGGCCTGCGCGGCATACCAGAAGATGCGGCGGATCGCGGTCTCGACTTCCGTTCGTGCCGCGGCGCCCGCCTTGCCGAAGCTCTTCAGCCGTTCGGCGAAGTCGCCGGCACGGGCAGAGAGGTTCTCGGCGAGATAATAAAGCACCTGGGCGCGGTTATGTCCGGTCTGTGCGCCCCAGCCGCCTGCCTTCCGCGCGGCTTCGACGGCGTTGCGGATGTCCTTGCGGTTGCCGAGGCCGGCGAGCCCGACCGGCTGGCCTTTCGCACCGAGGACGGCATAGGAATAGCCGCTGTCGGGGCGCGCCTGCTTGCCGCCGATGGACAGTTTCGCGGTGCGGTCGATGCCCGCCGTGGCGATCGCATCCGTCGGCGTGGCAACCGGGGCGGCAGGCTGCTCCTCCGGCCTGCGCGCCTTCGGCGCGGGATGGCGCAGATAGGCGGCCATGCCTTCGCGACCGCCCTCGCGGCCGAAGCCGCTTTCGCGGTAGCCGCCGAAGCCGGCGCCGGCATCGAACGTATTGGCGCCGTTGATCCAGATGACGCCGGCCTTCACCTTCGCCGCGACGTCGATCGCCAGATTGATGTTTTCCGACCAGACGGAAGCGGCAAGGCCGTAGCGCGTATTATTGGCAAGGTCCACGGCGTCGTTCGGCGTGCGGAATGGCGTCAGCGTGACGACCGGGCCGAAGATCTCCTCGCTTGCCAGAATGGAGGCCGGTTCGACCTCGGTGGCGAGCGTCGGCGGGAAGAAACAGCCCTCGGGCGCGGTGCCCTGGAAGAGTTTCGCGCCCTCCGCGACGCCCTTTTCGACCAGCATCCTGATGCGGTCCAGTTGCACGGGATGGACGATAGGCCCGAGATCGGTCGATTTGTCGAGCGGATCGCCGGTGATGAGCTTGCCGAGCCGCTGACGCAGACGCTTCTCCAGTTCAGCCGCGACCGTCTCGGCGACGAGGATGCGCGAGCCGGCGCAGCAGACCTGCCCCTGATTGAACCAGATCGAATCGACTACACCCTCGGCGGCGGCATCGAGATCGGCATCGGCGAAGACGATGAAGGGTGACTTGCCGCCGAGTTCCAGCGTCAATCCCTTGCCCGAGCCGGCGGTGCGCCGGCGGATGATACGCCCGACCTCGGTCGATCCCGTAAAGGCGATCTTGTCGATATCCCTGTGATCGACGAGCGCCGCGCCGGTTCCGCCGTCGCCGGTGACGATGTTGAGCACGCCCTTGGGGAGCCCGACCTCGCTTGCGATCTCCGCGAAGCCCAGCGCCGTCAGCGGCGTGTATTCGGCGGGTTTCAGCACGACCGTATTGCCCGCCGCAAGCGCCGGCGCGATCTTCCAGGCCAGCATCAGGAGCGGGAAGTTCCACGGGATAATCTGGCCGCAGACACCGTGCGGCGCGGCGCCGGGGAATTCGTCGGCAAGAATTTCCGCCCAGCCGGCATGGTGATAGAAATGCCTTGCGACGAGCGGGATATCGATGTCGCGGCTTTCGCGGATCGGCTTGCCGTTGTCGATCGTCTCCAGCACCGCGAGAAAGCGGGCATGCTGCTGGACATGACGGGCGAGCGCATAAAGATATTTGGCGCGCTCATGGCCGGGAAGGGCAGCCCATTTCGGCTGCGCCCGCCGGGCGGCGGCAACGGCGGCATCGACATCCTTCTCCGAACCCTGGCTGATCCGCGCGATCACCTTGCCCGAGGCCGGGTTGGCGACGTCGAACAGGCTCGAAGGCGGCGTGAAAGCGCCGTCGATGAAATGGCCGAAGCCTTGTCTGTGCCGCTTGAGCCAATCCGTGACGATGGCCGGATCCTCGGGCGCCGGGCCATATTCCATCGATTTCAGGATGTCGGTGACAGCGTTCATCTTTTCGGCCCTCAAGCTAATGCGTGGCGCGAGGACGCCGCATAGCGTCCGGTGACGAAATGATCGAGCTGGCGTTCGATGTCGGCGAGCATGGAGGAGGCGCCGAGGCGGAACAGGCCGGGCGACAGCCAGTCATTGCCCAACTCCTCTTTCATCAGGAACTGCCAGTTGAGCGCGGCCTTGGCGGTGCGCATGCCGCCGGCCGGCTTGAAGCCGATCCGGTAGCCGGTGGCGTCGCCATAATCGCGCAGCGCCCGCACCATCACCAGCCCGACCGGCAGCGTGGCGTTGACGCCCTCCTTGCCGGTCGAGGTCTTGATGAAGTCGGCGCCGGCCTGCATGGCGACCATCGAGGCCGAATAGACGTTGCGCAGCGTCTTCAGATCGCCCGTCGCCAGAATGGTTTTCAGATGCGCCGCGCCGCAGGCCTCGCGCATCGCCGCGATCTCGTCATAGAGCGCGGTCCAGTTGCCGTTCAGCACATGCTCGCGCGTGATGACGATATCGATCTCACCGGCGCCTTCGCCGACCGCATAGCGAATTTCCTCCAGCTTCAGAGGCAGCGGCATCAAGCCGGTCGGAAAGCCGGTGGCGACGGAGGCGACCGGGATGCGGCTTCCCTTTAGTGCCCGCACGGCATGCGGCACCATTGTCGGGTAGACGCAGACGGCGCCGGTCGTGAGATCCATGTCGGCGATGCCCAGCCCCTCGACGATGTGCGGGGCGAGAGGATGACGCGCCTTGGCGCAAAGCCGCCTGACCCGCTCGGCGGTATCGTCGCCGGAAAGCGTCGTCAGGTCGATGCAGCTTATGGCGTTGACCAGCCAGGCGGCCTGCCAGGCCTTCTTGACCGAACGCCGGGCGGTCAAGCTGGCCGTGCGCCGTTCCGCTGCATTGCGGTTGACGGCATGAGCGAGAAACATTTCCGGCCGAAGCGGCATACCGGGATTGCGGTTGTCGTTCGCGCCGGCGCGGGCGGTCGGCCCGGCGGTTGCGGAGGATGAAAGGATGTCAGCGGTCATGGGCATGATCCAAACTATATCTTGCGGTCGCCTCGTCGGTAATCAGGATATTGACCAGGCCGGCCCTGAGCGCGCCAAGCGTAACCTGGTGCTTGCCGGCTCCGGCCGCAATACCGATAATGCGATCGCCGTTCTTGAGGTTGGCAAGCGAGAGGCCGATCGTTCGTGCATCGAGATCCGGATCGACAATCTCCCCACGGCGATCGATGAACCGGCCGAGGATATCGCCTACCGCGCCTGAATGCACCAGCTGCGTCATTTCTTCCGGAAGGATATTGCCAGAGCGCAGAAGCACCGATTCCTCTCCCGCCACGCCCATGGAGAAGGCCAGAACGGGTGCGGCGCGGGCGGTTTTCAGGACATCGGCGACGATCCGGTCCTTTTCCAGCACCTCGCGGGTGACACGTTCCCCCACGATCGCGGGAACCGGCAGGGGGATCATCCGGCCGTTGCCCTTGCGGGCAAAGGTTTCGGCGACGTCGTTGTGATGCATGCTGCCTGGAATGGGCGTGACCGTGCCGTTGATCTGGACGACCGTGACGCCTTCGCTCCAGTGCGGCGGCAGCCAATGCGCGACGGTTCCCATCGTTCGCCCCCAGGACACGCCGATCGTTGCCGGCCGCGGCTTGATGGCGGCGAGATAGTGCCCGGCGGCCTGCGCAACGGCCTCGACCCCTTCAGGCATGTCGCAGGGGCCGGGGACGACGACCGCGTCGCGAAGGCCGAACGTCTCGCTGAGCGCTGTTTCGAGATCGGGGTGCCGCAGCGTGCGCGGGATGATCTCGATCCGGACGATCCCCAGATCGCGCGCTTCCTGCAGGAGGCGGCTGACCTGCCAGCGGTTGAGGCCTGTCTCGTTGGCGATCTCGGTCAGCGTGCGGTTCTGCTGGTAGGTCATGCGGGCGATGCGCACCATCAGGTAATCGCGGTTTTCATCGGCGGGCAGACGGGCGGCACGGCTTTCCGTTTCTTCCGTCATCGCGCCTTCTCCACCGTATCGCGGGCCGCCCCATCGGCCAGCCGGTGCAGGATCGGCGCCAGGATCTCCACGGTCGACCGGTATTCCTCCAGAAGGCGGCGATATTGTGCATGCTGGTCCGGATCGGGCCGCGCGGCGCGAACCGGCGCGCGCAGGGCGACGGCGGCGGCCACGAGATCGGGATAGAGGCCGAGGCCGACCGTCGAGGCGACGGCGCAGCCATAGAGAGAAAGGTTGTCGTCCTCGGCGATGCCGACCTCCTTGCCGATGGCATCGATCGTCGCCTGCATCCATAGTGGGTTGCGCTGGATACCGCCCGAAAGGACGATGCGGTCGATCGCCACGCCCTGGCGTTCGAGATCGTGGACGACATTCGCCGCGCCGAGTGCCACGGCGGTGACTGCGGCACGGTAAATCGATGCGCGATCATGCGACAGCGAAAGCCCGAGGAAAGCGCCGCGCAACCGTGCGTCGCGATAGGGTGTGCGGTTGCCCATCCAGAAATCGAGCGCCATAAGGCCCGTCGCCTCCGGTTCAACGGCACCGGCGGCAGCGATCAGGCCGGGTAAAGCGGCGTGATCCAGTCCGAAAATCTCTTCCGAAAGCCATTTCAGGATTGATCCGGCCGACACCTGGCCACCCTCGATCATCCGCAGGCCGGGTGTCAGCGCATTGGGGTAGGGGCCCCAGACGCCGACAATGTCCCTGCCGTCGTCCGGTACCTGGGTGAGATGGACGTTGGACGTACCGCCGATCAGGAGCATCGCGCCGGGCGTGATGGCATCTGCACCGAACGTGCCCATATGGGCGTCGATCCCGCCCTGCACGACGACCGGCCTGCCGCGGATGCTGAGTTCGTCCGCGACTTGCGGCAGCAATTCCCCGATCACCGTGCCGATCGGGACGATCCGCTGCGGCAGACGCTCGGCGAGCTCCGGCACGCCCAGCATTTCGTAGAGGTCGGGGCAGAAACGGAAGGCGCGGCTGTCGTAGTTCCACTTGCAAGTCGCGTTCATCAGCGAACCGCACCACATGCCCGTCAGGCGAAAATTGACGAAATCGAGCGCCTCGCAGATCACGTTCGTGCGCGTCCATAAATCGGGCTCATGGCGCGCCAGCCACATCGCCTTCGGCACCAGCCATTCCACCGCATCGGAGCCGCCGCTCGCCTTCATCACCGGATGATCGACGGCGGTGCGGCCTGCTTCCGTGGCGGCACGCGCATCCATCCAGAGGATGGCTGGGGCGAGGGGCGCGCCTGCACGGTCGCAGATGACGACGGTGGAGGAGAAGGTGGCGACGGAGACCGCGGCGATTTCAGGCTGGCCGGCCTCGGCCAGCACCTCGGGCACGACACGCTTCAGCGCCCGCCACCAGTCGAGCGGGTCCTGCTCGGCCCGGTTCGGCGGCAGATGCCGGGTCGGATAGCCCGCTTCGCCTTTCGCGACGATGCGTTTCCGCTCGACGTCGAACACGCCAGCGCGGGCGCCGTTGGTGCCGATGTCGAGGCTCAGAACAGTCGTCATCCACGCTCCTCCAGCAGCGGATCGTCTACGGGTGGAACAGCACCTTGGAGAAATGAATATCCCGTGCCGCGAAGCGTTTGAAGATGCCCGGCAATTCCGCCAGGTCAAGGTCATGGGAGATCATGAACTCCCATTTCAGGTCACCGGTCGCGAATTTCTCGATCGTCGTCGTCCATTGCGGGCCGGGAAAGGGGGCGCCGAAGCTGTTCCAGGAGCCGTGCAGCGAAATCTCCTGCCGCAGGAAATACTGGAAGGTCTTGTTGGCGAGCGTGACGTCCGGAACGGGGATGCCGATGAACGTCACATGGCCGCCCGGCCCGGCAAGCATGACCGCGGCATTGATCGTCTGGTCGAAGCCGACCGCTTCGATCACGACATCGGCTCGCGCCTTGTTGGCGGCGAGGTCCTTGGAAAGCACGCAGATCGAGGCCCCGGCCTGGCGCGCCAGATCGAGCTTCTGTTCCGAGACGTCGACGGCGATGACCTTGGAAGCGCCCATCAGCCGCATCCACTGGATGGCATAGAGACCGATCGGGCCGCAGCCGACGACGCCGCCGGTCTGTCCGACCGTCATACCGCCGGCCTTCCACAACGCATGGAGGGCGATGGAGGCGGGATCGGTCATGGCGATGGCGCGCGGATCGACGTGTTGGGGCACTTTCAGGAGGTTGCCGACCGGCACTGCCACATATTCGGCATAGGCACCGTCGCGGCGGCTGCCGAAATAATCATAGTCGCGGCAGCGTGAGAAATTGCCGGTCTTGCACTGGTCGCATTTATTGCAGGGCAAAAGCGGTGGCACGGCGACCAACTCGCCTTTTGCCCAACCCTCGACGCCTGTACCGAGTTCGGTGATGTGGCCGGAAAATTCATGACCGGTGATGAGCGGCATTTTCCACGCGCCCTTGACCAGCATGCGCGGCAGGTCCGAGCCGCAAACGCCGACCGAGGCGACCTTGACGATAACTTCGCCGGGCTTCGCTTCCGGCTTCGGCCGGTCTTCGAGCCGGATATCACCCGGAGCGTGGAGAACGATGGCGCGCATGGCTCCTCCTCGGCGGCCTGATACCAAGCCGTCACATATGTGATTTACATTCACATATGTGATATCTTGGCGCGACCGCTCCGTCAACAGGAATCATCGCTGCCTGGTGCAAGCCGCCCAGTCCCGCGAAAGAGAAGCGCGCGCATAGACGCATTCAGCCGCGCTATTTGAGCGCGGCTGAACAAGTCTTCTCAAAAGCGAGGCGTGATGACCGTATACCGGTCCGGGCTTCAGGCTTCCAGCGGATTGCCGGACACGAAGCCGCCGTCGATCTCGAGGCACATGCCGGTGATGTAGGCTGCGGCCGGCGAGGCGAGGAACAGACAGGCGCCGACGAGGTCCTCCGTCGTGCCCCAGCGGCCGAGCGCGGTGCGGCGGCTGACGGCCTCTTCACCGAAGGGCACCGACCAGATCGGCTTGGTCATATCCGTCTTATGGTAGCCGGGCGCGATCGCGTTGACGCGGATGCCCTCGCGGCCCCATTTATGCGCCAGCGCGCGGGTCAGTCCGAGGACGCCCGTCTTGGAAGCGGTATAGGCCGGCACGCCCGGATCCGCCATGAAGGACAGCATCGAGGCGATATTGACGATCGAGCCTTTGGCCGATGCCAGCCGGTCATGCAGGCCGATGGCGAGGCGGAACTGGCTGTTGAGGTTGACCTCCATCGTGTCGAGGAAGATGTCCTCGTCCCATTCCGCGCCGCCGCGCGCGATCCCCGCGCCGTTGACGAGCACGTCGCAGCGTTGCTGTCCGGCGCAGAACGTCTTGACGGCTTCACGGTCCCTGACGTCGAGCTGTTCGAAGCGCAAGCCGGCCTCGCCCGAGAGTGCGGCGATCTTTTCGGCCGAGGAACCGAGCGCCGTCACCGCGGCGCCGAGCGCCGCGAAACCGCGCGCGATATCGAGGCCGATGCCGCTTGTGGCGCCCGATACGATCACATGCTTGCCGGCAAAAAGGTTCGCGCGGAATGTCTCGACGATGTCTTTCATGGGATTCTCCTGAAGCGGTGGCTCGGCGTTGCGCGAATGTCAGGCGAGTTGCCTCAGCGCGGCGACGACCATGTCGGGCGTCACGGTGATGGGTTCGTTGTGCATGATCTCGCCCGGCCGGCAGGCGCGTTCGGCGACCTTGCGCAGCTTTTCCTCGGTCACGTCGGTGATGCCGACATCGGCGAGGCGGACCGGCAGACGCACGGAGCGGCAGAAGTTTCGCGCCATCTCGTATTCCGTCCGGTCGCCGTGGACCAGCAGCATCGTCAGGACGCCGATCGCAACTTTTTCTCCGTGCAGATAATCGTGGACGTCGTGCAGTTCGCAAAGCCCGTGATGAATCGCATGGGCGCCGGCGACGCCGCCCGACTCGAAGCCGGCACCGGAAAGCAGGATATTCGCCTCCACGACCCGTTCGAAAGCCGGCGTCACCTTGTGCCGATCGCAATCGGCCAGCGCCTCGGCACCGTATTCGAGGATCGTGTCGCGGCAGAACCGGGCGATTTCGAAGGCGAGCGGCGAACCGTGGGTGCCCCAGCAATTCGGTGCGTCGGCCTTGCGGCTGCTTTCCGCCTCGTACCAGGTGGCAAGCGCATCGCCGATACCGGCGGCAAGAAAGCGTGCCGGCGCGCCGGCGATGATGTCTGTATCGACCAGGACAAGGTCGGGGTTGCGCGGCAGGAAATAATCGTAGTCGACCGTGTGATCCTCGCGGTAGACGACGGCGAGCGCCGAGCAGGGCGCGTCCGACGCGGCGATGGTCGGCACGATGACGACCGGAACCCCGCCGAGCCGAAAGCCGGCCGCCTTGGCGGTATCGAGGGCCTTGCCGCCGCCGATGCCGATCACGAATTCGGCGCCTGCTGCGCGGGCTGCTTCAACACCGCGCATAATTTCCGCTTCGCTGCATTCCCCGCCATGGATCATGACGGTTGGTTCGATGCCTTCGGCGCCGGCCCGGACCTTTCCTTCCAGAAAGCCGGCGACATTGCCGTCGAGCAGGCAGAGCGCCTTTGCGCCGAAGCATTTCGATTCCGCGCCGAGCCGTGCGATCAGTCCGGCGGCCTGGATATAGCGGCCCGGAAAACGGGCACCTGTCACATACATAAGCGTCTCCTTACCAGCAGGTGTAGCCGCCGTCGGCCAGCACGATGGAGCCGGTCATCAAGCTCGCCGCGTCGGAGGCGAGGAAGAGGATGACTGCGGCGATTTCGTCGGTCCGGCCCATGCGGTTTTGCGGGGTTCCGCCGATCCAGTGCTGCATCAGCGTGGGATCGTCATAGACATAGGCGGTCATCTCCGTCTCGATATAGGTCGGAGCGACCGCATTGACCCTGACGCCGCGCGGCGCCCATTCGGCCGCCAGCGACCGGGTCAGCTGGTGCACGGCGGCCTTCGAGGCGTTGTACTGCGCCTGCTCCTGCGGGCGGTTGACGATGAAGCCCGACATCGAACCGAGATTGACGATGCTTCCCGCCTTGCGCTCCAGCATCCGCTTGCCGAAGGATCGGCAGCACCAGAAAAGGCCGTTGAGGTTGACGTCGAGGACGGAGCGCCATTCGTCGTCCGTCATTTTCTCCGCCGGGATGTTGGAACGCGCGATCCCAGCATTGTTCACCAATACGCCGATTTCAGGGTGGCGCGAGGCAAACGCCTCCACCGCTTCCGGGTCCGTCACTTCGAGCGGCTCGGCAACGACGTCATGGCCTTTGGCGCGGAGCGTTTCGGCGGAAGCTTCGGCCGATTTCCCGTCGCGGTCCGTCAACAGGACACGGGCGCCCGCCTCGGCAAGCGCCTCGCACGCCGCGAGGCCGATGCCCCGTGCCCCGCCGGTGACAAGGGCCGTGCGGCCGTCGAGCCGGAAGCGTTTCATGTAGTCGGTCATGGCTGTCTCCGCTGGTTGACGTGCGACTGAAGCGTGTCGAGATCGTCGTAGAAGGATTGGGAAGCGGCATAGAGCCTGTCGAAAACAGGCTGCATCCGGGCATAGGTCTCGACCCAGGCCGGATCCGGCTCCACCTCGCGGCCATAGCGCACCAGCCGGTTCACGGCTTGTGGCAGATCGCTCGCCGCGCCGGTCGCCACCGCGGCGAGCGCGGCGCAGCCGACAAGGCCGCATTCCGGCTCCTCCGGGATCAGGATCGGGCGGCCATAGACGGCCGCCTTGATCTGGAGCCACAGATCGGCCCTGGTGCCGCCGCCCGAAGCGATCAGGACCTCCGGCCTTGTGCCGGTCGCCCGTTCCATGACGGCCAGATGCCTGTTGACGGCGAAGGCGACGCCTTCGAGCACGGCGCGGTGCATTTCGGCCAGGCCATGGCCAGCCGCGAGGCCGAAGAATTGCGCGCGCGAATTGCGATGCGCACCGAGCCTCTCACCGACGAGATAGGGCAGGAAGAAAAGCGCGTCCGCGCCCGGCCGCGCGGCGGCGGCCATGGCGAGGATGGCGCCATAGTCGAGATTTTCGCCGTGGAAGGTGCGCCGTGCCCAGCGTGCGGCGTCGCCCCCGGCTTCGAGCAGGACGAAGGCGCCCCAATTGCCCTCCGGCGTGCCGACATTGCTGATCTCGGCGTCGAGAACCGGCTTTTCAGCGACGAGGGTGACGATGGAGGAGGTGCCCGCGACCTCGGAGGCAAGCCCCGGTTTGCAGACGCCCGAGCCAAGCAAGGCCACCGGATAATCGGCCCCGCCGGTCAGCACCGGCGTGCCTTCGGCAAGACCGGTCAGCGCCGCGGCTTGTGTCGTCACGGCTCCAAGCACTTCCGTCGGCAGCTTCACCGGCGCCATCATAGCCGGATCGAGGCCGAGCCGATCAAAGACCTTCTGCGACCAGGAGCTGGTTTCGGGATTCATCAGGAAGGAGCAGGCGGCGTCGGTCCAGTCCATCGCCCGCTCGCCGGTCAGCCGCAGGTTGACGTAGTCCTTCGGCATCATCACCGTGCGGGTTCGCGCCCAGGCGGCCGGATCATGATCGCGCAGCCATTGCAGCTTGAAGGCGGGCCAGGCAGGTGTCGGCGGATTGGCCGTCAGGGGCAGCCAGTCCTCCAGCCTTTCCCGCTCTTCGAAATCGCGCACATAGTCGAGCGTGCGCTTGTCGTTCCAGAGCGGCACCGTGTCGCGCGTCAGCTTCCCGTCGTCATCGACAAGAACCGTGCCGTGCATCTGGCCGCAGGCGACGACGGCTTCGATCCCATGCCCTTCCTGCCGCGCGATTTCGGTGACGCGGGAAAGCGTCGCGCAGGCAGCAAGCCACCAATCCTCGGGCTTCTGCTCGGACCAGCCATAGGCGGGAACGATCTGGCGATAATCTTCGGCCGCCACGGCAAGGATCCGGCCTCCGGCGTCGACCAGCGCCGACCGGGTCGAGCCGGTTCCGATGTCGATGGCCGCCGTAACCTTCATGGCGGGCTCTAGTGGCGGCGCAGGATCTGCGAGGCGTTCTGGATCAGCACCGCGATGACGATGATGACGCCCAGATAGACCTGCTGGTGATAGCCGGGCACGCCGGCAAGGTTCATGATATTGCCGATGATGCCGAGGATCATTACGCCGAGGAAGGTGTTGATGACGCCGCCGACGCCGCCCATCAGGCTGGCGCCGCCGATCACCACCGCCGCGATCACGCTCAGTTCGTTGCCGACGCCGACCGAGGGCGAGCCGACGCCGGAACGGGCCGTGATCAATATGCCGGCAAGTGCTGCAAGCGCGCCCGAGATCACATAGACCGAGAGAATATGGAAGGGGACGGAGATGCCGGACAGGCGCACCGCTTCCTCGTTGGAACCGATGGCCTTCACCAGCCGCCCGAAGCGCGTGAGATTGAGGACGACGAGCGCCAGCAGGAAGATGACGATCATGACGAGAGCGGGATTCGGCAGGCCAAAGGTGTAGGACGTGCCGAAATTCTGCAGCGCCTGCCCGGCATTGCCGACCATGATCGGTTGGCCGTTCGACATGATCAGCGCGATGCCACGCGCCGCCGTCATCATAGCAAGGGTGATGACGAAGGAGGGGAGCCGGAAAAAGGCGACAAGCGCGCCCGAAACCCCACCGCAGACCGCGCCGATGCCGATCACCATCGGCAGGGCGACAGGCAGCGGATAGTCCTTGAGCAATATCGCCGACGCGACCGAGCCGACGGCCGCGATCGAGCCGACCGAAAGGTCGATGCCGGCGGTCAGGATGACGAACAGCATGCCGACCGACATGACGCCGATACCGGACATCTGCCGCAGCACATTGGTGATGTTGCGTTCGCTCAGGAACGCATCCGATTGCGACGAGGCCATGATGACCAGAAGCACGAAGATCACGACCGTTCCGAAGGTCCGGAACAGCTTGGCAAACTGAACGCGCTGCTTTTGCGTCCCCTCGGCCATGTTCGCGCTCGTCTCGGTCATGTCATGCCCCATGGCTCTGTTCTGTCGGGCGCGGCCCGGCATTGCCCGTCGCCGACCCCATCATCGACAATGTTAGCAATTTCTCTTCCTGGTAATCCTCGGGCAACAGCGTGCCCCTGAGCTCGCCTTCGCCCATCACCAGTACGCGGTCGCAAAGCCCGAAAAGCTCCGCATGTTCGGAAGAGATGACGATCACCGCTTTCCCCTCCGCCGCCAGCCGGTGGATCAACGAATAGATCTCGGTCTTGGCGCCGACATCGACGCCGCGTGTCGGCTCGTCGAGGATGATGAGGTCGCTATCGGCGTGAAACCATTTCGCCAGGACGACCTTCTGCTGGTTGCCGCCCGACAGGCTGGAAACCGGATCGTTCATCGAGCCGAGCTTGATGCGCAGCGTGTCGATCAGGTCCTTGACGATCTTGCGCTCGCGCCGATGCCGGAAGAAGCCGCCCGTCGTGACAGGCGCCATGTTCGCCATGGTGGCATTCATGCGGATCGGCAGATCGAGGATGACGCCCTGCCCCTTGCGGTCCTCGGGCACCAGCCCGACGCTGCGGCGCACGGCGCGCCGCGGCGAGCGCGGCATGTAGGGGCGGCCGTTCAACTGCATCTGCCCGCCCGAAATCGGGTCCGCGCCGAATATCGCCCTGGCGACCTCCGTGCGGCCCGAGCCGACAAGCCCGCCAAGGCCGACGATCTCGCCGCGCCGGATCTCGAACGAGACGTTGCGCACGCCGTTCGGAAGCCTGAGGTTCTCGACTTTCAGGATCGTCTCGCCAATGGTGGCCGCCTGCTTCTCGCCGAACAGCTGCGAAATCGGCCGGCCGACCATCATGCGGATGAGACCGTCCATTTTCGTGCTGCCGGGATCGACGGTGCCGGCATTGCGACCGTCCTTCATCACCGAAATGCGGTCCGCGATCTCGTAGATCTCCTGCAGGCGGTGGGAAATATAAACAATGCCGACGCCGCTCGCGCGCAGGTCGCGGATGATCTGCAGCAGCCGCGAGGCGTCGCCGGTCGAGAGCACCGCCGTCGGCTCGTCGAAGACGATGACCTTGACGTCGCGCGACAGGGCCTTCGCGATCTCGACGACCTGTTGATGCGCGACAGACAAATCGCCGACGAGCGCGCGCGGCGAAATCCTGAAACCGAGGCGGTCGATGAGTGTCCGCGCGCGGCTGTTCAACTGCCGCCAGCCGATCCGTGCGGGCAGGGCGCCGAGGAAGATGTTCTCGGCGACGCTCAGATCCCTGGCGAGCGCCATTTCCTGGTGGATGATGGAGATGCCGCGTCGAAGGGCGTCGGTGGGGCCGGACAGGCTTGTCCGCTCCCCCGCGATGGTGATCGTCCCTTCGTCAGGCTGGATCTCGCCGCCGAGCACCCGCATCAGGGTCGATTTGCCGGCGCCGTTCTCGCCGACGAGTGCGTGCACCTCGCAGGGATTCAGCGTGAAATTCACGCCGCTCAGGGCATGGATGCCGGCAAACGCCTTGGAGATGGTCTCGAGTTCAATGAGCGGCGCCAACAAAGCCTCTCCCCGACTTGATCGCCCCATAAACGATTACGGGCGGAACCGCAGCGGCAGGGGTGGCCACGGACGTTTGATCGGGTCGGCCCGGCCGGCTGTTCCGGCCGGGCCGACGGAATGCTCAGAAGACCGAATTCGGGTCGTAATACTTATCGACATTGTCCTTCGTGATCGCGACCGGCGGCGTGAAGGTGTACTTCCCGAGTTCGCCAGCCTTGCCGTTGAGGGCCTTGACGCCGATGTCGACAGCCATTTCCGCAAGGATCTTCGGATTGTTCAATCCCGTCGCACCGTATTCGCCCTTCTGGATCAGCGCCAGCGCTTCCTTCTGTCCGTCCGCCGCGGCTACGAGGAGAACGCCGTTGAGCCGGTTCGCGGCCTTCAGGGCCTTGCGCGCGCCGAGCACCATCGAATCGTTCTCGCCGAGCACGACATTGATGTCCGGATGGGCGGTGAGCAGGTCTTCCATGGCGGACAGGCCGCCATCCGTCGACCAATGGCCCCAGCCTTGGCCGACGATGGAGACATCGGCATGGCCGTAATTCGTCAAGAGCGCGTCCATCAGGCCGGAGATCACGCCCATGCGCCGGTCTTGGCCGACGACATTGCCCTGTTCGCCGGAGATCAGCGCCATCTTGATCGGCTTGCCGTCCATCTTCTTGGCGAGCCATGCGCCGACGAGCTTGCCGTTCTCGCCATTCGCGGCCGACACGTTCGTCAGGATGTTGGCGGACGGATCGAACAGCGAATCCATGCCGATGACCTTGACGCCTTCCTTCGTCGCGGCGTCCACCGCCGGGATCAGGCCCTTCGGGTCGCGCGGGTTGACGATCAGGACGTTGACGCCGGCGGCGACCATGTCCTGTATGTCACCGATCTGCTTGACCATGTCGTTCTGGCCATCGGCGGTGCGCACCGTGCATCCCTGCTTCTTCCCCTCGGCTTCCGCCGCCTTGAGCTGCGCCGCGAAGTAAGGCGCGCCGAGCGTGTACATCGAGACGCCGAGCTTGCAGGCCTCGTCCGCCCGCGCGACCCCGGCAAGGGCTGTCGCGGCAACGAACGCGCCGATGAGTGTTACGAATTTCATGAGGATTGCCTCCCTTTCATCATCCCGCCCGGTCCAGCGCTGCGTCACTGAGGGACGGGCAGGCGGGCACGCATGAACCGTAATGGCACCGCC
>SCRB01000292.1 GCA_004299545.1 Rhizobiaceae bacterium | reverse complement strand
AGGGCAGTCGCGGCACCGATCTCGTCCAGCGAGCCGGGCTGCTGGCGGTCGAGCCAGGCGAGGAATTTCGTCATCGCTGCGCCGTCGCGCCTGTGCGCCGTCCTTGTTCCCGCGATTTCCGCTTCGTTCTTCGTTGCGCGGGGAAGCCGCGCCGGATCGGAAAGGGCAATGTATTTGCCGCCGTTCTCCTCGACCAGTTGCCGCAGACGATCGGCTGCCAGAACGGGATCGAGCCCGATCGCTGCGCCGGATTTCGCCAGCGCCACCAGCTCGGGCTCCAGCCTGTCGGGTTGAAAAAGATCGGCAAGCTGGGTCAGATAGGCTTTGACTTCGATCGAAAGCTTGCGCTCGTCCATGAAAAGACGGTGGGCGCCGTCGGCCGCGATGACGGCGAAGCCGAGCGCCAGCGGTGTATGCGGCACGTCGTGGCCGCGGATGTTGAAGGCCCATGCGAGCGAGGAAGGATCGGTCAGAACGGTGAAGGTGGCACCGGCCTCGCGGACGGCATCCGCCAGGCGCCGGAGCTTGTCCGCCGCCAATTCGCCGGCATATTCCGCCGGATGGATTTCCGCCGGTTCCAACGGCAGCTCGGGTCGATCCTTCCACAGGAGATCGATCGGATTCCGGTCGAGAGCGACGAGTTCGGCGCCTTTCTCCTTCGCGGAATCGGCAAGCCGCTCGGCTTCGCCGATCGTGTGGAGCCAGGGATCGAAGCCGATGCGCGTGCCCCTGGTGAGGTGGAGCCTCATCCATTTGTCGGGCGGCAGATCGACAAGGCTTTCGATGGTGAAGAGCGATGGGTCGGCCTGCTCGCGAGCCTGGAGCGTGTAGCGGCCGTCGACAAAGAGGAGTGCTTTGTCAGCCAGTATGACCGCTGCGCCTGCCGATCCGGTAAAGCCGGTCAGCCAGCGCAGCCTTTCCGAACAGGGCGGCACATATTCGCCCTGATGCTCGTCGGCACGTGGAACGAGAAAGCCGTCGAGCCGGTGTTCTGCCAGCCACTGGCGCAGGCGCGGCAGCCGTTCGCGGCCTTGCGCGGGGTCGGTTTTCGCATCGAATGACTGGAACATGGGCCAACTCTCGAAAATGAAACGGGGCGACGGTAGCCTCCCGCCGCCATGCTGGCAACGCGCCAAAGGCAGCCGCTGTTGCCGTCCATGCAAAAACGGAATGCTGCATTGCACAAAGGCCAGTTGTGATATTGGTCAGTATTACTTACCTATTTGCCGGAAATAGATGCCTGGTCATGGAGGCCGTTATGGCGAAGATTTACGCAAAGGGCCGTTTCTTCCGCAATGCTTTCGAGGCCGTGGTTGCTGCGCGCAGCGCGCAGGCCGACCGCTATGTGAGTTCCGCGCTGCTGCGACTCGATGACGAAACGTTACGTATCCGGGGCTATAGGCGCGAGGATCTGGAGTACCGGGCTCGCGGTGCATCGCCTTTTATTTTCTGAGCGAGGCCGATTGGCCAAAAAATACACCGCTATTGAAGCAAGGGAACGATCAACAAGCCAGCGCGTTGTCCCCCGACTGAATAATCAGGAGAGGCTGACATGCTTTACTGGGCACTGATGTTCTTTGTGATCGCGTTGATTGCCGGCGCGCTTGGATTCGGTGGTATTGCCGGCGCGGCTGCAGGTATCGCGCACATTATCTTCTATATCTTCCTGATCCTGCTGATCGTTTCTCTGATCGCACACTTCATGCGGCGCGTTTGACGCGCGCAGTCCTCTGCCCCGGCTGGCGTCAGCGCTTCATATGCAGCGTCACCCATCCCTCCCTTGGGAGGGTGGAGACGTGGCGGAAACCCTGCGTCGCATAGGCGGCGACAATGGCACGGCGCTGGCGTTCCAGAATGCCGGAAAGGATGAGCGAGCCGCCAGGCGCGAGATGCAGCGCCATTGCCGGTGCAAGTTTCATCAGCGGCCGGGCTAGAATGTTGGCGAGGATCAGGCCGAAGGGGCCGCGCTCGCGGAACGCGGGGTCGTGAAAGCCCGCGGCGCAGCGCGTTTCCACCCACGCTTCGACGCCATTCAGGCGTACGTTCTGCGCCGCCACCTTCGTGGCAATCGGGTCGATGTCCGTGGCGAGGATGGGGATGCGGGCGATCTTCGCCAGCGCGATCGCAAGGACCGCACTCCCTGTGCCGAGATCGAGCGCGTTGCGCGGCCGTTCACGGCGCGCGACCTGCCAGAGCATGTCGAGACAGCCGGACGTGGTGCCGTGATGGCCGGTGCCGAAGGCCTGTCCGGCGTCGATCTCAATGCCGATATCGCCGATGCGCTTTCTGGTGCGGTCATGCGATCCATGGACGAGGAAGCGCCGGGAACGAACCGGCTGAAGCCCTTCAAGGGATTTCGTCACCCAGTCGATATCCGGCAGGATTTCCTGCTCGACAGGAAGAGGCGAGGGGAGAGCATGCTGCAATATCTCCGCGATTTTTGCCTTCACAGCCTCCGGATCGCCTTCGGCGTAAACCGAAATCTCGTGCAGGTCGCGCTTTTCGTCGAGTTCCACGATGGCGAGCGGCAAGCCGTCGTCCTCGAAGGCAGCTTCCAGTTCGCGATAGGCGCGGCGGGCGTCGTCGCCTGCGGCGATGAAATGGAACCGGGTCTGGGTCAAACGAGGCTATCCGGGCGTGTCAGGCGCCATCCTCCAGGCGTTTCAGCTTGGCCATGGCGGCCTTTTCGTCCTCGCCATAGGCAATCGTGCCGACAAAGGCCCCGTTGCGATCGAGCAGAAGGACCGAGGCGGTGTGGTCCATCGTATAATCATCGGCTGTGTCGCCGGGAATCTTGCGGAAATAGATGCCGAAGGATTTGGCCATCGCCTCGACCTTCGCCGGATCGCCGGAAATTCCGGTGATGCGCTTCGAGACATTGCTGACATACTGGTTCATGACCTGAGGCGTGTCGCGTTCCGGATCGATGGTGATGAAATAGGCTTTTACGTCCTTTGCCTGCGGACCGAGCTTCTTCAGCCATGCGTCCAGTTCGAAAAGTGTTGTCGGGCAGACTTCCGGGCAATGGGTATAACCGAAGAAGAGAGCGCTCGGGTGGCCGCGGAACGCGGATTGCGTGATGGGCTTATCGAACTGGTCGACCAATGCGAAGGGGGCGCCGAACGCCTCGCCGGAGTGGCGCTGGGCATACCAGTCGAATGTCAGCCAGCCTATCCCCGCGATCATCAGGGCTAGAATGGCGACGGAAATGGAACGCATCATGGGACTTGTCCGCCCTGTCTCGGAGGCTGTCCGCGCACTTCAAAAATGAGCGTAACGGCCTACGTTTCCATAGATTCTGCAGCATAGGATCGAATGCGGATATGGCAAAGGTGCCGCTTTGCCGCAAGAGCCGTTGCATTCCTCTCGCCGCCTCCCCAATTTTTTCGCGACCGGAACCAACCGAGGAACCTTCATGAAAACGATCGGTATCGCTCTTGCAGCGGCTTTGCTTGCCTTCTCCGTCGCGCCGTCGCTCGCCAAGGAGGTCGGCAAGGTGGGAGTCGACTGGGTTGGCAATGACATCGTCGTCGAGGCGTTCAAGGACCCGAAAGTCGATGGCGTCACCTGCCACATCGCCTATTTCGACCGCAGCATCATCGACCGGCTGCACAAGGGCAACTGGTTCGAGGACCCCTCCAATACCGCCATTTCCTGCAGCCAGACGGGGCCGATCAGCATCGGCGACATCGACCTCTCGGAAAAAGGCGAGGAGGTGTTCAAGCAGGGGATCAGCCTGATCTGGAAGAAGCAGGTGGTGAACCGCATCTACGACAAGGCCAACAACACGCTGATCTATCTGGCGCATTCCCGGCAGGTGCAGAACGGTTCGGCGAAAATGTCGATCTCGACCGTGCCGCTCTACAATCAGCAGGTCGTCTGGTTGAAGGATCAGCCGAAAAATGCCACTGATCAGAAAAACGGCGGAGGGACGAAAAACGCCGGCCAGTAGGAGTCTGCGCGGCCGGGTGATGCTGCTTCGCCTGCCAGGGAAGGGGCGGGTGCAATGTTGTACGGCAAAGGAGGCTGGCGTAAGGGGCATTCATGAGCCCTTCGCCCGACCTTCGCTTTACGGAACCCGAACCGCGTATCCACCCGACGGCGGAACTCAAATCCTGTCGCCTCGGGCGCTACGCCGCGATCGCGGAGAGGACGGTCCTGCGCGACGTCACGGTGGGCGATTTCTCGTATTTCGAACGCAATGCGGAAGCGATCCATTCGGACATCGGAAAATTCTGCTCGATCGCGGCCAATACGCGTATCAACGCGCTGGAGCATCCGCTCGATCGGGCGACGACCCACAAGATCACCTACCGTCCGAACGAGTATTTTCGCTACCTCGGCGTCGATCAGGGCTTTCGCGAGCGCCGGCGGCAAAAGCGGGTCGCGATCGGCCATGACGTCTGGATCGGTCACGGGGCGGTCGTACTGCCCGGCATACGCATAGGAAACGGCGCCGTGGTCGGCGCCAATGCCGTCGTGACGCGCGATGTCGATGCCTATCAGATCGTCGCGGGTGCGCCGGCGAAATGCATCCGGCCACGTTTCGCTCCGGAAATCGGTGCGAGGCTGGAGGCCCTGGCCTGGTGGGATTGGCCGCTCGAAAAGCTCTTTGAAGCCATTCCCGACATGCAGAAATCAAGTATTTTAAAATTTATCGAAAAATGGAGCGGTTAACCTGAAGAATTGAGGTTAATTGCCGTAATGGAAAGACTCCTAACGAATTCTTTCCATTAATAGTTGTATTTCTCCATCATAAGTAGTTTCCTGTGCTCGGAGGTAATACCGTCGAGCGGAAGGAAACACTGCACAGATACGGGAGAATACATCATGAAAAAGGCTATCATCACCATCGCTGCCGTTGCTGCTGTTTCCTTGTCCACCGCCGCAGCACAGGCCGGCGGCTGGGGATCTGGCTTCGGCCACGGTTCCATGGCCAACGGCAATGGCGTGTCGAGCGGGCTTCTCAACCTGTCGCCGTCGATCGGCCTCGGCAATGTCAAGCTTCTGAACGGGGTTTCCGTCCTCAACGGCTCGCTGATCCTGAGCGGGAATTCGGGCATATTGAGCGGTAACGGCATCCTGTCGGGTGTGCTGAGCGGCATCGGCGTCAGCGGCATCCTCAGCGGCAACAACAACCGCAATGGTGGAACCGGGCACGGCGGACACCACCGCCGCTAAAAGCGGCTTTGGCATGATGCCCGGGGGCAGGAGGGGCCATCCCTCCTGCCTGCCGAACCTTATAATTTCGTGCGGAAGCCGAGGAAGGTGTCGAGCGTCTTCTTGCGCGTGTCGACCACGGAGGTCCGGCACTCGCTGAAATCCGCTCGCGCGACGAGCGTCGTGTCCTTGCGGACAGCATAGTCGAACTCGAGGTAGACGCCGTTCGAGCGTTCCGTGTTTCCCAGGAACAGATTGTCTTCCCGCTGATGGAAGACACCGATGCCGAAGGCAACGGCCTCGCCGAGCGGGAAATTGGCCTCGAACTCAAGACGCTGGCGCCATCCGGCCAGAGGATCGTCGCCGTCGAGGAGATCATAGGACCCTGTCAGCGAGCCGCGCAGTTCGATGCCGCCCTTGAGCGGCTGCTTCACGAGCAGGCTATAGGCGGGCCGCGTTTCCTCATAGATGCCATGCGCCCCCTTCAGCATCGCGACGCCGAGCGAGGCTTCGATGGCTGTGCCGCCAGCGGTTTCATAATGGATTTCGCCGCGAAGAACGTAATTGGCAAGTGAATAGGCGATCGGCGGATCGCCGAGTTTTTCGGTATTCACGAAAGCAGCACTGACGGCGACGCCATAGCGCAACCTGCCGTCCGTGTGTCGCCATGTGGCGCCGAGCGCCAGCCTGTTCCGGTCGGGTTCGATCTTCGCTGGCCGGATGAGGTCGTCCTGGAAACGCGCCTTGCCGTAGCGCTCCACCGTATCGCCCGCTTCGAGGATCAGGGCATTGCCGCCGCCGAGATCGATGCCCGCTTGCAGCGCGCCGCCGAAATCATTGCTTCTTGTCCGCGTGCCGATGGCGAGATCGCCGATACGCAGGTCGTCGCCGATCGAGGCGAGACGCCATGTCAGCGTGCCGCGCAGTTCGATCCTGTCCGTCAGGTGCCGGTAGGCCTCGGCCAGAAGGATGAGGCTACGGTCGTCTTCGATCCTGATGCGGTCATAGCTTGTTGCCCGGAAGGCGCCGCCAAGGCGGATATATCCGTTGCTCTGCTTGAAGGTGTGGAAGAGCGAGCCGCGTAACTCCCGGTAGAAATCGGAAAACGCAAGATCGCTGTCGAGCGCGTTGGTGGTGAAATGCCGATCGAGTGAAACCGCCGCTTGTGTGCCGCTCGATGCGTCGGCGTTTTTGGTTGCAGCCGCGATGGCGGCGGCGGCGTCGGAAGAGGCGGTCTCCGCGAAAGCAGGCCCGGCGAGCGAGAGGAGAAGGAGCGCGCCGAGGCCCCAGATCCGCATTGTTTTCTCCGATAAAAACCCCTTCCGCCATGGGGGTGGTATGACGGAAGGGGGAGGTAAACCGCGTGAAGCGGAAGGTGCAGGTACCATTGCCTGCAAGAAGGACAATCACATCTTTTAATTGTATTTTATTCGATTTTATTTTCTATTATTGGTTGTATGTGGTTGCAGTTATAGGCTGCGGCTTCGCCATTGTTCGTCAGCGTCCAGAGAGGGATTTGGAACCAAAGCACGCCTGATCCTGTTTCCGCTCCTTACGGACAAGACAATGGTGAGCCAGATGAAACGGATATTGACGCTGGCGTTCTCGACGCTTTTCGCGGCAGGCGCGGTTTCCACGCCTGTCTATGCAAAGGACGTGCTGCCGCAGCAGGGGGCAGGAGGTGGATCGGCCCTGCCACGGTCGGAAAAAGTACCGAATGCGGGCGGTGTCTCGCCTGATCGCGACACCACGGGAAGTCTCTCCCGCGATGATGCGATGAGCACGCTTTTGTCGGCGATCGCCGATGCCCATAGCAGCGCGACAGCTTTGAGCGCGATGCGAAAGGTGGGACGACTGCGTGTCGTTCGGGTTCGCGACATCGCCAAGGGCGACGACGCGCGCACCATCGCGAACGCCGTCAAGGACAATGGTCGGGATCGCAAGGCGCTGCAATCGGCGGTGCGTTCCAATCC
>SCRB01000291.1 GCA_004299545.1 Rhizobiaceae bacterium | reverse complement strand
CCGGTCGCGGAAGCCCGTACCACCAGGCTGCAACCGCCGGATTTTCCGGCATCGAAAAGGCAGATGAGATATGGCTAAGAAAGTTGCGGGCCAGCTCAAGCTCCAGGTTCCGGCAGGGTCGGCGACGCCGTCGCCCCCGATCGGCCCTGCGCTTGGCCAGCGCGGCATCAACATTATGGAGTTCTGCAAGGCGTTCAACGCGCAGAGCCAGGAGATGGAGAAGGGTTCGCCCATTCCCGTCGTCATTACTTATTACCAGGACAAGTCGTTCACCTTTACGATGAAGACGCCGCCGGTGAGCTTCTTCCTGAAGAAGGCGGCCAACCTGAAGTCAGGCTCGAAGGAGCCGGGCAAGCTGAAGGCCGGGCAGATCGCGCGCGCCAAGGTGCGCGAGATCGCCGAAGCCAAGATGAAGGACCTCAACGCCAACGACGTCGAGGCTGCGATGCGCATGGTCGAGGGCTCCGCCCGTTCCATGGGCCTGGAAGTGGTGGGCTGACGAGATGGCGATCAAGATTGCAAAGCGCGTTGCGAAATCCCGCGAAGGGGTCGACCGCAACAAGGCCTACTCGCTTGACGAGGCGGTAAAGCTCCTGAAGGAGCGCGCCACGGCCAAGTTCGACGAGACGATCGAGGTGGCGATGAACCTCGGCGTCGATCCGCGCCACGCCGACCAGATGGTGCGTGGCGTCGTCAATCTGCCGAACGGCACGGGCCGTTCTGTCCGCGTCGCGGTTTTCGCGCGCAACGAGAAGGCGGAAGAGGCGAAGGCCGCCGGCGCCGATATCGTAGGGGCGGAGGATCTCGTGGCCACCGTTCAGGGCGGGACGATCGATTTCGACCGCTGCATCGCGACGCCGGACATGATGCCGCTCGTTGGCCGTCTCGGCAAGGTGCTCGGCCCGCGCGGCATGATGCCGAACCCGAAGGTCGGGACTGTGACCACCGATGTCGCCGGTGCGGTGAAGGCCTCCAAGGGCGGCGCGGTCGAATTCCGCGTCGAGAAGGCGGGCATCATCCATGGCGGCGTCGGCAAGGCCTCCTTCGACGCCAAGGCGATCGAGGAGAATGTGCGCGCCTTCGCCGATGCGGTGATCAAGGCTAAGCCGTCGGGCGCCAAAGGCAACTACCTGAAGAAGGTGTCGCTCAGTTCGACCATGGGCCCCGGCCTCAAGCTCGATCTTTCCAGCATCGGCACCGCCTGATGCTTTAAGGCGAGGCATCGTCTTCGCCATGTGAATTCCGGCTTCTTTCCGAAGGGGCCGGAGTGCCGGAAGCGAAAGTTTCCGGACATCCTGTCCGAGATTGCGGGTGGCTCGCCTTAATTCGTCTGAGCCTGCATGAGACGGGTGAGACCCGACAAAGAGACGTTTTCCGCATGGAAACGTCCCGATGAAGGTTCGAACCGTGTTTGCCTTTTGTCCTTCCTGTCCGCCGCTCGCGGCGGGCATGGCGAAAGGGGGCAGGATCCTCGAACGCCGTTCGGGTGGATCCTCTGGATTGCCCGCCCGGCAAAAGGCAACCGGCAGTCTTTTCGATGAAAGGGCTGCCAACTGGAGATAGGCAGTGGATAGAGCGGAAAAACGCGAATTCGTCACGGGCCTGAACAGCGTGTTCAAAAGCACCGGTTCAGTCGTCGTGGCCCACTATGCCGGTCTGACCGTTGCGCAAATTAACGACCTGAGGTCGAAGATGCGCGCCGCGGGAGGCACCGTCAAGGTCGCGAAGAACCGTCTCGCCATAATCGCTCTTCAGGGCACGGAATCCGAAAGCATGAAGGCGCTGTTCAAGGGACAGACGCTGATTGCCTATTCGGACGATCCGGTCGCGGCTCCGAAGGTCGCCGCCGATTTCGCCAAGACGAACGACAATCTCGTCATTCTCGGCGGATCGATGGGACCGACAAGCCTCGATGCGAACGGTGTGAAGGCACTCGCCACATTGCCGTCGCTCGATGAGTTGAGGGCCAGGATCGTCGGCATGATCTCGACGCCGGCGACGCGGATCGCACAAATCGTCAACGCACCGGCAGGCCAGCTTGCCCGCGTGTTCGGCGCCTATGCCCGGAAGGACGAGGCGGCATGAGGCCGTTCCTCGCTGTCACCAACTATTGTTCGAACCTGATAAGGAACTGAAAAATGGCTGATCTGGCAAAGATCGTTGATGACCTGTCGAGCCTGACCGTCCTCGAGGCGGCCGAGCTTTCGAAGCTCTTGGAAGAGAAGTGGGGCGTTTCCGCCGCAGCTCCGGTGGCGATCGCCGCCGCCGGCGGTGCGGCCGCTCCGGCGGAAGCGGCCGAGGAGAAGACGGAGTTCGACGTCGTCCTCACCGAGGCCGGCGCGCAGAAGATCAACGTCATCAAGGAAGTCCGTGCCATCACGGGCCTTGGCCTCAAGGAAGCCAAGGACCTCGTCGAGGGCGCTCCGAAGGCGGTCAAGGAAGCCGTCTCCAAGGACGAGGCGGACAAGATCAAGGCCCAGCTCGAATCGGCTGGCGCCAAGGTCGAATTGAAGTAGTCGGTCCCGGTCCGGCGGGCGGGTTCCCGTCCGCCGGACC
>SCRB01000290.1 GCA_004299545.1 Rhizobiaceae bacterium | reverse complement strand
ACGGTGCGGCTGGCGCGCGGATTGACCTCCAGCACGTAGATCGTGCCGTCCTGGATAGCGTATTGCACGTTCATCAGCCCACCGACCTTCAGCGCGCGGGCAAGAGCGGTGGTCTGGCGCTCCAGTTCCTCGACAATGTCGTCCGTGAGCGAATGGACCGGCAGCGAGCAGGCCGAGTCGCCCGAATGGATGCCGGCCTCCTCGATATGCTCCATGATGCCGCAGACGAAAACCTCGCGCCCGTCCGACAGGCAATCGACATCGACCTCGATGGCGTCGGTCAGATAGGTGTCGAAGAGAAGCGGGTTCTTGCCGAGCAGCGTGTTGATCTGGCCGGTCTTGTCGGCCGGGTATTTCTGCTTGATGTCTTCCGGCACCAGCCCCGGCACGGTATCGAGCAGGTAGGATTGCAGCATGTTCTCATCGTGGATGATCTGCATGGCGCGGCCGCCGAGCACATAGGACGGGCGCACGACCAGCGGAAAGCCGAGATCGGCGGCGACCAGCCGCGCCTGCTCGACGGAATGGGCGATGCCGTTCTGCGGCTGCGTGAGCGACAGCTTCTGCAATAGCTTCTGGAAGCGGTCGCGGTCTTCCGCAAGGTCGATCGCGTCGGGCGAGGTACCGAGGATCGGGATGCCGGCGCGCTCCAGCGCGTCCGCGAGCTTGAGCGGCGTCTGGCCACCGAACTGGACGATCACGCCGACGAGTTCGCCGGCCTGTCGCTCGGTGCGCAGGATCTCCAGCACGTCCTCCGCCGTCAGCGGCTCGAAATAGAGCCGGTCGGAGGTATCGTAGTCGGTTGAGACGGTCTCGGGATTGCAGTTGATCATGATCGATTCATAGCCTGCGTCGCCGAGCGCGAAGCAGGCATGGCAGCAGCAATAATCGAACTCGATCCCCTGCCCGATCCGGTTCGGGCCGCCGCCGAGGATGACGACCTTGCGGCGGTCGGAAACCTGCGCCTCGTCGGCGAGTTGACCGGCAAACGGCGTCTCATAGGTGGAATACATATAGGCCGTCGGCGAGGCGAATTCGGCGGCGCAGGTATCGATGCGCTTGTAGACGGGATGGACGCCGAGCCGCTGGCGCAGCCTGGCCACGGTTTCCGCGTCGCCGCCTGTCAGCGAGCCGAGCCTGGCGTCGGAAAAGCCCATGCCTTTCAGCATGCGCAGGTTGTCTGCGTCCTCAGGCAGGCCGTGCTCGCGGATACGCGTTTCCGTATGGACGATCTCGGCGATGCGTTCCAGGAACCATGGATCGATGCGGCACATCTGGTGCACATCCTCGACGGAGGTGCCCATGCGAAGCGCCTGCGCCACCATCCTCAGCCGGCCCGGCGTCGGCGTGCCGAGCGCGGCACGGATGGCGTTCTTGTCGTCGAGTTCATCCCCCTTTGGCCCAAGCCCCGGTATCTCGATCTCGTCGAGCCCGGTCAAGCCGGTTTCGAGGCCGCGCAACGCCTTTTGCAGCGATTCGGCAAAAGTACGGCCGATCGCCATCACCTCGCCCACCGATTTCATGGCCGTGGTCAGCGTCGGTTCGGCGCCGGGGAATTTCTCGAAGGCGAAGCGCGGGATCTTGGTGACGACATAATCGATCGATGGCTCGAAGGAGGCCGGCGTCGCGCCGCCGGTGATGTCGTTTTCCAGTTCGTCCAGCGTATAGCCGACGGCGAGCTTGGCCGCGACCTTGGCGATCGGAAAGCCGGTCGCCTTGGAAGCGAGCGCCGAGGAGCGCGACACGCGCGGATTCATCTCGATGACGACGAGGCGGCCGTCCTTCGGATTGACGGCGAACTGGACGTTGGAACCGCCCGTCTCGACGCCGATCTCGCGGAGCACCGCGATCGAGGCGTTGCGCATCATCTGATATTCCTTGTCGGTCAAGGTCAGCGCCGGCGCCACGGTGATGCTATCGCCGGTATGCACGCCCATCGGATCGACATTCTCGATCGCACAGATGATGATGCAGTTGTCGGCGCGGTCGCGCACGACCTCCATCTCGAATTCCTTCCAGCCGAGCACCGATTCCTCGATCAACACCTCGGTAGTCGGTGAAGCGTCGAGCCCACGCTCGACGATCTCGAGGAATTCGGAGCGGTTGAAGGCGATGCCGCCGCCGGTGCCGCCGAGCGTGAAGGAGGGCCGGATGATGGCCGGCAGGCCGATTTCGTCAAGCGCGGTTGCCGCGACGGCCATGGCATGGCTCATATAGCGCTGCTTGCGGTCGCCCTCGCCGAGGTTCCATTCCGTTTCAAGCGCGTCGAGCGCCACGTCGAGGTCTTCGGTTCCCTCTTTCCCGGCGAAGGAGGCCTTCAGCTCGGCCCGCTTCGCCTCGTGCCGGCGCCGGTCGCCGTCCTTCACTTCCGTCGCGTTGGCGAGCATGGAGCGCGGCGTTTCCAGCCCGATTTTCTTCATCGCCTCGCGGAAGAGCGCGCGGTCCTCGGCCTTGTCGATCGCTTCGGCGTTCGCCCCGATCATCTCGACGCCATAGCGTTCGAGCACCCCCATGCGGCGCAGCGACAGCGCCGTGTTGAGCGCCGTCTGCCCGCCCATGGTGGGCAGCAGCGCATCCGGCCGCTCGCGCGCGATGATCTTGGCGACGACTTCCGGCGTGATCGGCTCGATATAGGTGGCGTCGGCAAGCTCCGGGTCGGTCATGATCGTCGCCGGGTTGGAATTCACCAGGATGATGCGGTAGCCCTCCGCCTTCAAAGCCTTGCAGGCCTGGGTGCCTGAATAGTCGAATTCGCAGGCCTGCCCGATGACGATCGGCCCCGCGCCGATGATGAGGATCGACTTGATGTCGGTGCGTTTGGGCATAAGTGGGTCCGTCGTTTTCGGCTTGCGCAAAAAACCGGGCGGGGCTTGCCCGGCCGGTGCGCAACAGGAAGGTTATGTGTCAGGCTAGAAGCGCCTTATAGGGGATGCCGCGCGCCGATGTAACCCCCAAAAATGCGCCGATTTCGCCGCTTTCCGGCGATGCGCCCGCCATTCAACAGGAAATATTAATCGCTGCCGGCCATGATGGGCGAATTTCATGGATATCCGAGTTCCGCATGTTTCGAGAGCCAGGCAATTTCAAGGGCAAAACGCTCTCCCGCCCTGGATCGGGAAAGTCACCGGGCAAGACAAAATCGTACCGCAAGCCCGGCACCGGCGACAATCCGGCCGCAGTCAGGCGCCTGCAGGCAAGGCTGCGCAGGCAGGCTCGCCTGATCACCGCCCATGGGGAGGAACTTGCCAACAGCCGCAAGGTTTTCGACCGCGCCTCGGCCGCCGCCAACATCGGCGTCTGGCAATGCAGCCTGCCGGACGAGGCGCTCCACTGGACCGATGTCGTCTACGACATGTTCGACCTGCCGCGCGGCTCGACGCTGGACCGCGCCGAAACGCTGAAATGCTACACAGAAGAGTCCGCCACGGAACTTCACAAGCGCCGCGGCAGGGCGATCGCGGAAAGGACCGGCTTCAACCTCGATGCCGAGATCGTCACCCCGAAGGGCAACAGGCGGTGGATCAGGATCACCGCCAGCGTCGAGTGCCGGGACGGCGTTCCCGTCCGCATCTTCGGCATGAAACAGGATATTACGGAGGAAAAGCTGCTCTCGGACAGGACGCGCTATCTGGCGGAATTCGACGTCATGACCGGTCTTGCCAACCGCAGCCAATTCCAGACCCGCCTGCTGGAGTTGGAAAGCGCCGAAGCCTTGCCACCGCGGTCCGGTGCGCTTCTCCTGGTCGACCTCGACGATTTCAAGACCATCAATGACACGTTCGGCCACATTGCTGGCGACGAATGCCTCAGGGAAGCGGCAATGCGGCTGAAGTTCGTCTGTGGCGAGGCGCATTTCGTGGCGCGCATCGGCGGCGACGAATTCGCTATCCTGCTTGCAGCCCATCTCGACCGGAACGCCGTCGTGCACCTCGCCCGCGCCACCGTGCGCGCCATGGCCCAGCCGGTCAGCGTAAAGGGGCGGTCGCTCGAATTCGGCGCGTCGGTCGGGGGCGCCCTTCTGGCCGATTGTAGTCCCTCCGACCTTTTCAGCCGCGCCGACGCCGCGCTCTACGCCGCCAAGGCTGCGGGGCGGAACACCT
>SCRB01000289.1 GCA_004299545.1 Rhizobiaceae bacterium | reverse complement strand
CTTTGTTACTCCAGCTATGATTCTTCAAGCCCGACGCATCCTGAATATGGCGTGAATACTTTACAATCTGTACGCCTCCGAGGAGAGCCGCCTTGTGAAGTGCGCCGGTTGGAATAATTAGAGGTCGTATGGACACCACTACAACCAAGAATGATTTCAAGCTTCTGGAGATCGTGGACACAGGCCGGCGTCGTCGGTTCAGCACGGAGGCGAAGCGTCAGACCTCCACCGCGTCTGCCGGCTGCGCTGTGTCGATACGACTCTCGACGGCAGGCATCACCAAGGCATAGAGCATCCGCAGCGCCGCATTATGGGTGGCGGATTTTCCCGCCTAGGAAGGCATGATATAGGGAAGCAAGAGATTTGGCGTGCTGTCCATTGCTGACCCCGTTCTCAATCGGGAACAGCCTAATCCCGTGCCGGCAGGGCGGGGATAAGTGTCGGCGCAAGCGGGGTCGAAGAGGTATGGGCGACAATCGGCCAATGACGCAGAGGATCGGCTTTCCCGATGCCATCAGGGGGCTGGCTGCGCTGTCGGTGATGCTCGGGCATTATTTCCTCATCTTCTTTGCGGACAATAGCTACATCTCGCACTTGATCGGTCTGCCGCCCCTGCACGGACTCGTCTTTCCGCCATGGCCGTTTTCGCTCGCCGCCGATATCGGGATCGTTCTCGGGCAGTTCGGCGTCGGTGTCTTCTTCATCATCAGTGGTTTCGTCATCCCGCTTTCGTACGACGGCCATGCCGGCAGGTTTCTGCTCCGCCGGGCGCTACGCATCTATCCAGTCTATATCGTCGGCTTCATGATCGTGATCGGCTTCGTCGCCTCGGGCGATCGGATAGCCGGCACGCCCTTTCCATATTCCTTCTGGCGGGTGGTCTCCCATTTCGGCGTCCTGACCCGCGGCATCTTCGGTTTCATCCGCATCGACGGCATAAGCTGGACACTGGAGGTCGAGGTCAGTTTCTATGTCGCTTTCGCCCTTCTGGCCGCCGCAATCGGCCGCTGGCGGATACCGTTCCTTTTCGCCGCGCCGGTGATCCTGGAGGCCGCTTCCTTCCTGCTGATCCATAGGTACGAAAGCTCGGGCGGCGATCCAACCCCCGCGCTGCAGCTCTGGGTCGCGCCCCTGCTCGTCCTCGGCCTCGCTTACTACTTCCACCACCAGCGGAAGATCAGCGCTCGGATGGTCATTCTGGCGAATTTCTACGTCGCCCTGCTGCTGATTGCGGAATGGCCATTCATGCGCGTCATCTGCAACGGCCAGTGGCTGGTCGGCTACCTCGTCGCGATGGCCGTTTTCGCCGCCTGCTACCGCTTTGGTGCCGTGATCCGGCCCGGCAGGGTACTCAGGCATCTGTCGGCCGTCAGCTATCCCTTTTATGTCGTGCACGCCCTTTCCGGCTACGCGATTATCTATTTCCTGATGGCGCGCGGGCTGTCGCCCGTGCCGGCGATCCTGATAGCCGCAGCCGTGGTCTATCTCTGCGCGCTGGCTCTTCACCTCGCTGTCGAGCGCCCTGCGATGCGGCTGTCCAAGGCCATCGGCGTGCACCCGCCATCGACCGCCGCCCAGCCGGCGGTCGGCGAGCGCAGCGCCGTGCCTGCGCCGGAATGACACCGTGGTTTACCCGCGCATGAGCAAGCCGCAGCGTCAGATCTGTTGCCGCCAGACCGTGCGCATGACGTAGTCGCGATAGCTCAGGATGATGCGCACGACCTTGTCTGAGACGTTCGGCATCGAATAGTCGGCAACCCGGCGCAGCGTGCGGGTTTCGTCCCGGTCCTGCGTCGCCAGGATCTCGAGCCCCTGCAACACCCGGTCGAGATCGAGCCCGGTCATCATCACCGCGGCCTCCTCCATGCCTTCAGGCCGCTCATGCGCCTCGCGGATATTGAGCGCCGGGAAATTGAGGATGGAGGATTCTTCGGTGATCGTACCGCTGTCGGAGAGTACCACCCGGGCGTGCATCTGCAGATGCACATAGTCCTTGAAGCCAAGTGGCTTCGACAGCCGGACGTTCGGATGGAACCGGGCGCCCGCCGCATCGATCCGCTTCTGTGTGCGCGGATGAGTGGAAACAACGACCGGCAGATCGAGCCGCTCGGCGACCCCATTGAGCAGCGCCGTCAGCTTGCCGAAATTGGCATCCGAATCGATATTCTCTTCGCGATGAGCGCTGACCACGCAATACTGGTGCCGCGTCAGGCCGAGCCGCTCCAGCACGTCGGAGGCCTTGATCTCCGGCAGATAGTGGTTCAGTACTTCGAACATGGGCGAGCCGGTCTTGATGACGCGGTCGGGCGGCAGACCTTCACGCAGCAGATATTCCCGCGCGATGTCGGAATAAGTGAGATTGATGTCGGCGGTGTGGTCGACGATGCGGCGGTTGGTTTCCTCCGGCACGCGCAGGTCGAAGCAGCGATTGCCGGCTTCCATGTGGAAAATCGGGATTTTCCGTCGCTTGGCGGGAATCGCAGCAAGGCAGCTGTTGGTGTCGCCGAGCACGAGCACGGCTTCCGGCTGCGCCTCGGCCAACACCTTGTCGAAGCGGATAATGACGTTGCCGATCGTCTCGGCCGCGCCCCCGCCCGCCGCATCGAGGAAGATGTCGGGCGTTTTGATTCCGAGATCAGTGAAAAATATCTGGTTCAGTTCGTAATCGTAATTCTGGCCGGTGTGGACGAGCTGATGGTCGCAATGGGCGTCGAGCTTCGCCAGCACGCGCGACAGGCGGATGAGCTCTGGTCGCGTGCCTACCACCGTCATGACCTTGAGCTTCTTCATGCCTCGAGCACCTTGGCCGCTACAGTATCGGGCTTGTCGGGATCGAACACCTCGTTGGCCCAGAGCATGACCACCATGGTGTCCTCGCCGATATTGGTAATATCGTGCGCCCAGCCGGGAATGGTCTCGACCACGCGCGCTTCTTCCCCGCTGGTCACGATCTCGTAGGTCTCCCCCGTCAGAATATGGCGGAAGCCGAAGCGCGCCTTGCCGTGCAGGACGAGGAATTTTTCCGTCTTGGAATGATGGTAATGCCCGCCGCGCGTAATGCCCGGATGCGCCGTGAAATAGGAGAACTGGCCAGCATCTTCGGTCCGCAGCATCTCGGCGAAAGTGCCACGCGGGTCGGTGTGTCGGGTCAGCGAATAACCGAACTCGGCCGGATCGAGATAGCTAAGAAAGGTAGCATGGAGCGCCCTCATCAGCCCGGTGCCGACCGGTCCCGTCACCAGGGTCCGCCGGCTGTCGCGGAAGCGCTCGAGCTGGGCCGCCAGTGCGCCGAGGCTCGTCTCGTAAACCGGCTCGACCGCCGGCACCTCGTCGGCCGCCGCGGGATCACGCAGCACCTCAGTGAACCGGGCGACAACGTCGTCCACATAGACCAGCCGCAGCATGCGGGTCGGATCGGTGATCGAAATCGGCAGGCCATGCGAAATGTTGAAGCAGAATGTCGCGACCACCGAATTGTAGTTCGGCCGGCACCATTTGCCGAAGACATTGGGTAACCTGAAGATAGCGACCGGCGCCCCGGTCTCTGCCGAATAGGCCTCAAGCGCCGCCTCGGCGGCGCGCTTCGAGCGACCATAGGGGTTGTCGAGGGCCGCCTGGATCGAAGACGCATAAACGACCGGCAGCTTGCGGCCCAGCCTTTTGAGCGCCGTGGCGAGCCGCGTGGTGAAATCGCCATTGCCGGTGGCGAATTCGGCTTCGTCCCGGGGTCGATTGACGCCAGCGAGGTGAGCGACGGCATCGGTGTCGTAGAGGATGGACTCCAGATCGTCGGCCTCGTGCGGCACCGGCACAACCGTGAAACCACGCTCGTGCAATTGCACGGCGAGGTTGCTGCCGATGAAACCGCGGGCGCCGGTGACGGCTATTGAAACCATCGGCTCAGGCTCCTTCTTCCAACTCACGCCCAGCGATAAGGTTTCGGATCATCGACAGCTTTAGCAGCAGCTTCTCCATGCCGGCGACGTCGAGCCGCTCGGTATTGTGCGAATTGTAGTCGGCGGCGGCCGAGATCGTCGTCTCGCCCGTCTCGATGAATTTGCTGTAATTGAGGTCGCGCAGATCGGGTGGAATACGGAAATAGTCGCCCATGTCCTCGGCGGCCGCCATCTCTTCGCGGCTGAGCAGGGTCTCATAGAGCTTCTCGCCATGCCGCGTGCCGATGATCCGGATCGGGTGGTCGGGCACGTCGAGCGTGCGAACCATCGCCTCGGCGAGCACCCGGATCGTCGCCGCAGGCGCCTTCTGTACGAAAATGTCACCATTATTGCCGTGAACGAAGGCGTAGAGCACGAGGCTCACGGCGTCCTCAAGCGTCATCATGAACCGTGTCATATCCGGGTCGGTAACGGTGATTGCCAACCCATCCCGGATCTGCCGGGCGAAGAGCGGAATCACCGAGCCGCGCGAGGCCATGACGTTGCCGTAACGCGTGCCGCAGACGACCGTGCCGCTGCCCCCCAACTGGCGTGATTTGGCGACCATGACCTTTTCCATCAATGCCTTGGTGATGCCCATGGCATTGATGGGATAGACTGCCTTGTCGGTCGACAGACATACGACCCGCTCGACGCCGTTGGCGATAGCGGCGGCAAGCACATTTTCCGTGCCAAGCACATTGGTCTTGACCGCCTCCAGCGGATAGAATTCGCAGGAAGGCACCTGCTTGAGAGCGGCCGCGTGGAAGACGAAATCGGCACCCCGCACCGCCGCCTGAATGCTTTGGGGGTCGCGCACGTCGCCAATATAGAATTTCAGCTTGGCGGATTGGTATTTCTGCCGGAGATCGTCCTGCTTTTTCTCGTCCCGGCTGAAAATCCGGATTTCACCGATGGGGGTGGCAAGAAACCGGTCCAGCACCGCCCCGCCGAACGAACCCGTCCCGCCGGTTATCAGCAAAGTCTTGCCTTCGAACATTCCGTCTCTCATTCCAAATGATACACGCTCACCTATCGAGTGCTTCTAACATCAGACGGACTAAACTCAAGAGCCTGAACGACAGTAACGTCACATCATACATGCCATGCATATGAGGTTGCTCCTCCTCCCCTGCGCGCCGAGGTCGGTTTCGAAACTCACGACGATCGGGCTAGCCGTCAGATAAGCATGGCGACGCGGCGTAGAGGAAGGCTGCGGCGGAGTTGATCGTGGCCTCGACCATTTGCGCGGCGGTCGTTTCCATTCCTCTGTCATCGTGGCTCTGATAACGGCTAGCGGAATTCGGTCGCAGCGCAGTGGCTCGTATCCAGAGATGCCTTGGGCGAACAACAGCCCTTATCCGATCGATATGCTGCGTCCGCTCCTGGCCAGCGTCTTGCCCTCGCGGGTGATGCGCCGCCGGATCGATAGGGTACCCGGAATTAAAGGACAGATTGACACTACGATTTGTAAAGTACCTTTCACCAGCTATTGACAATGTGGCCGCCAGCTTGCGGGTAGCACTTGTATTTGCAATTTTCGTCCTTAACGGAAGCTCCGAGCATGCCAAATTCAGCCACAACTTCATTGAATTGCTCAGACCTTCTTGAAGCGATTGCCGCCCGGACGTTCAAAGTCGGCATTATCGGACTTGGCTATGTCGGAATACCGCTCGCGCTGGCGGCTGCCCGTGTAGGCTTCGATGTCCTCGGCTTCGATGTCGATGCCACGCGCGTCAAGGAATTGAACAAGGGCCGGACCGCGATCAAGCACATCCCCGACGAGGGGATCGCCGAAGCCATCGGCCAGAAGCGGTTTGCGGCGAGCGACGATTTCGACAGGCTTTCCGAGCCCGATTGCCTGCTGATTTGCGTGCCGACCCCTCTCAACCGGTATCGCGAGCCCGATCTCAGTTTCGTTGTCGGCACGGCAAACGCCATTGCGTCGCGGCTGCGCAAGGGGCAGTTGATCGTGCTTGAATCGACGACCTATCCCGGCACAACCGACGAGGTCATCAGGCCGATACTGGAAGAGGGCGGTCTTCGCAGCGGCTCCGACTTCTATCTTGCCTTTTCGCCGGAGCGGGAAGATCCCGGCAATGCCGATTATGGTACGGCGGTGATACCGAAAGTCGTCGGCGGCGACGGTGAGGACGCGCTTGCGCTGGCCACCGCGCTCTATGGCAGTATCGTGGTCAGTACTGTCCCTGTGTCTTCGACCCGGGCCGCTGAAGCCGTCAAGCTGACGGAGAACATTTTCCGGTCGGTCAATATTGCGCTCGTAAACGAACTCAAGGTTGTTTACAGCGCCATGGGGATCGACATCTGGGAGATCGTCGAGGCGGCGAAGACCAAGCCGTTCGGCTTCATGCCCTTTTATCCCGGACCGGGCCTTGGCGGGCACTGCGTCCCGATCGACCCCTTCTACCTGTCGTGGAAAGCGCGGGAATTCGATATTCGGACCCACTTCATCGAACTCGCGGGCGAGATCAACAGTGCCATGCCCCGCCTCGTCGTGGATCGCCTCGCCGAAGCCCTGGACCGCAGGAAGCAGCGCGGATTGAACGGTGCGCGCATCCTACTGATCGGCGCTGCCTACAAGAAGAATGTCGATGACATGCGCGAAAGCCCGTCCCTGCGCCTTATCGAGATGATCGAGGGACGCGGCGCGACGGTCGACTACCATGACCCCCATATTCCGGTGCTGCCGATGACCCGCGAGCACGCCGCCCTTTGCGGGCGCCGCTCCGTCGAACTCGCGCCCGAGGCGGTCTCATCCTATGACGCGGTCCTGATCGCCACGGACCATGACGCGGTCGACTACAGAGCGCTGGTGGAGGCCGCCGGCCTGGTCGTGGATACCCGCAATGCCTGCGCGCGCGCGGGCGCCGTTTCCAATAAGGTCGTCAAGGCGTAACAGGAATTTCCGGAAGTGCGGGTGACGAATTCGTGCCGATCGACGCGCCGTCCGATCCGTGCTGCAGAAGCTGACCTACGACCCTATCGCGCCCTATTCCGTGGCGTGGATAGAAAAGACGTGTCCCGCGCGCTGAAACCCGTCCAGACGGGCACTTCTCGATTTAAACAAGCCGATTTTGTCCCCGCATTCGCCGGTGCCGCTAACCTCGCCTTCGAAACGGGTGCTTCCCACAACGGGTTCTGCTCGAAGCGATACGGGGCAAGACAGGTCATGGACGATACGGCGAATCTTCTCCTTCCCTTCATCATGCCCTCTCAGGCGCAGAAGCATGTCACCCACAACGCGGCGCTGACGATGCTCGACGCGTTGGTGATGCTTTCGGTCGTGAGCCGGACGGAGACGGTGCGGGCGGGAGCGCCGGCGGAAGGCGAGTGCCATATTGTCGGTGCGGACGCGACAGCCGGCTGGAGCGGCAAGGTCGGTCAAGTCGCAGGGTTCCAGGACGGTGGCTGGAATTTCTATCCGCCACGCGAAGGCTGGCGCACCTGGTGTGCGGCCGAAAATTGCCTGCTCGTCTTTTCAGGCGGCGCCTGGAACCCGCTCGATCCGCAGCGCTTGGCTGAACTCGGCATTAATGCCGAGGCGGATACCACAAACCGGCTGACGGTCGCCTCGGATGCGACGCTTCTGACGCATGAGACCGGCAGCCATCGCCTCGTCGTCAACAAGGCCACGCCGACCGACACCGCGAGCATTGTCTTCCAAGACAATTTTTCCGGCCGCGCCGAGATCGGTCTTGCCGGCAATGATGGCCTTTCGGTCAAAGTCAGCGTCGACGGCGAGAACTGGACCGAGGCGCTGACGATCGACAACGCCACAGGCAAGCCGACCTTTCCGACGGCCAATCTTCTCCAGGATTTCGCCATCAACCTCTATCAGGATTCGGGCCGCTTCGCCGGCGGCGGCGCCAAGGATATTGTCATCGGTTCCTTTGCCTTTCCAAACTATCTGACCGCGTATGGAGGGACGACGGTTTCGGCACTGGCCAAATTCATCACCGACAGCAGCG
>SCRB01000288.1 GCA_004299545.1 Rhizobiaceae bacterium | reverse complement strand
TTCCATATCTGCCATATCCGCACCTCCGCACGACCGCAGGAATCGTAAAGCACCGTCGGAGCTGAGGGCGACCAAACTTGCTTTCATGGCGAAATAATATTAGCTGGGATCGTCGCGTTAACGGGACTTCCTGGTGATTCATGCCAATTTCTGAACTGGACGCGATCGACCGCAAAATTCTCCGCGCGCTGCAATCGAACGGCAAAATCTCCGTCGGCGAATTGGCCGAGAAGGTGGGCCTGTCTCCATCGCCATGCGCCAGACGTGTCCGGCTTCTCGAGAAGGCTCGCATCGTCAAGGGCTACGCGGCAATTGTTGACCAGAGGAAGGTCGGGTTACCGATCAGCGCATTCGCCTCGATCAAGTTGGAGCGTCAGCGCGAGGAGGATCTTGACCGGTTCGCGGAAGCGGTCTCCCGCTGGCCGGAAGTCCTGGACTGCTATCTCATGACGGGACAGCGAGACTATCTCATGCGCATCGTCGCCGCTGATCTCGACGCCTATGAGCGGTTTCTAAAGGACAAACTGACACGGCTCGACAATGTCGCCTCAATCGAGACCAGCTTCGCCCTCGGGCAGGTCAAGCGGTCGGAAGCGCTACCGCTTTAGGTTAGACTGGACCCTCAGATATTCGCCGAGTATCGTCTCTCGGGCTGTACCAGCCACAACGTTTTATAACCTTCGCTCCTCAACGGGAACAATCAGCCAGAGCCTGGTCACAGGCCAGCTTTTAAGTCGGCCAACGTAACCATAAGCATCATTGGATCGAGCGGTGACGGTTCGAAGCCGATCCGCTCGTAGAATGCCTTTGCTTCGGCCGAGAGCGCGTGCACGACCATCCCTCGAATCCCGATGGTGTCCGCCGCCTGGATGACGCGCAGACCCGCATCCCTCACCAAGGCGCGGCCGCCGCCGTGTCCTTGCTGGGATTGATCAACGGCGAGACGGCCGAGAATGACCACCGGAATTGGATCCGGCATGTTGCGACGGAAGCGGCCATGCACGGCATCGACGGTGACCGCGCTTGATGCCAAGGCGTAATACGCCAGGACGCGATGGTCATCGCAGGCGACAAAGGTACGTGACGCCCCGGTCGTCTGATTTTTAAGGGCGCGGTGCTTTAGCCAGTGATCCAGGCTTTCCACGCTGGACCTAAACGATTTAAGGTCGTGATGCGCCGCCAAAGGTACAGGCGCCGCAACCGTCATGCCTTGTCCCAAGGGGCCGGCGTCTGCATGGTCTTGCGCAGGCGCTCATTGGGTTCAGGCGGCCTGTCCAGTCGGACCAGAAATGCAGCATAGGCTTCCGGGCTGGCTGTAATGATAGCCTGGTCAAGAAGGACTTCCTCGGCGGCAATACGTGCGGCCTCAAGAACGAAATCCGTGCGGTTTTTCCCGCGCGCCTTGGCGGCACGGTCGATCAGGCTTCGTTCTTCGGGTTTGATGCGAATGTTCAGCGTCTCGCGCTTGTTCGGTGTCGGGCTCAATGTGGGCATGGCAGGATCTCCATGCCTGTTCATTTAGCGCAAATTCACGTAATGTCAATGTCATTACGACAGTTCGTCAGCGACCACATCAGACAAGGCAGGGCAGGAAAGTTTTGGGGCAAGGACGATGGTTTCTCTGGCAAACCGGCGGTAGGGTCACGTCGACGGCTTTGAATTCAATTCTCGGCAAGGTGCGCATGCTCCGACGACGATGCATACTGGATATCGCCAGGTTCAGCTCCGCATCCACTCGTGACGCGCCGTCTCATCCGAAGCGTCTCGTAGAGAAGCCTTGGCCTCAAGATCATTTTGCGGGAGATCCGCAGCGTGAGATGCCGGCGCATCCGCCATTGATCTCGGCGGGCCCGGGACGCCACAGCATCCCGCAGTAACAGTTGTTTCGCCAACCGGCGGCTTGCCCTATGCGATTTCCCCTATAAGCTGGGCTGTTGCTTCAGAACGGAAGGAAACTGTCATGGCCGAAACCTGGCCTCCCTTCCCTCCAGAACGAACTGCCACAGGAGGGCGGTCTCACGAAAAGCGCTTCAGCCGCTCCTTGAGCAGTGCGAAGAGCCGCTCTTCATCCACCTCCGTCACCACATGACAGTTGGCCGGCACGCCGGCCCGGTCACGCTCGGAGACAGCGGCAACGGTCCGTCCGTAGCAGAGGCCGTCCCGGCAATCGATCCGCACATAGGCATCGACGCCACTGAAAAGCGTCTCGTCAATGAGATAAGCGATGACGCAGGCGTCGTGCAGACAAAGGTCGCCTGCGGCGTAACTCGCGAGCATCGCTGTGGTGGCCTCCATCGGCCTGCCGCCCAAAGCCCGAAGCGCTGCGATGCGTTCCGGCGTGATCCTCGCCTTTTGCGTCACGTCAAGGCCGAGCATCACCGTCGGGATGCCGGCGGCGAGCACAATATCGGCCGCATGCGGATCGAACCAGATATTGAACTCTGCTTCGGGCGTTACGTTACCTCGAGATGTTCTACTGGATCACCATCACCTTTTCGCAGACGCTCGGCACCGCTCTCGGCGATTGGATGGCGGATTCGGCCGGAACCGGCTATGCCGGCGGGGCGTTGGTCTTTTCGGCCGGGCTGGCCGGGCTCGCCATTCTCTACTACACGACGAACATCTCGCGCGTCTTTCTCTTCTGGGCCACCTTCATCCTGACGCGCCCCCTCGGCGCGACGGTCGGCGACTTCCTGGACAAGCCGCTCAACCATGGCGGGTTGGATCTCAGCCGCCCTCTGGCCTCGGGGATAATCGGTTTTTTCATCATTGCCTGCGTGCTGATTTTGCCGCAGCAAGCGGGTACGCATCCAGGTTCCGCCGGTGCAGAACCCGCGGCAGCGGAATAGAGCCGGCATCTCTGTCAAGATACGGGGGAGTCTTCCTGCTCCGGGGGCATCCATACGCCAAGTATGCGGCATCTTTACAAAAATGTATGAATAATCTCCC
>SCRB01000287.1 GCA_004299545.1 Rhizobiaceae bacterium | reverse complement strand
AGTTCCAGCCCGCTCGCGAAGGCGAGGTTCTTCGCGTCGGAAAGGATGATCTCCTTGCGGCGGTTGGCGTCGAGAACGACCTTCGCCGCCTCGAGCTTCGCGGCATAGTCCTCGAAGCGGCGCACCACGATCTCGCCCGGTGCATGGAAACGGTGGCCGCGCGTCACATTGCCGGAGCGGATGCCATCGACCTCGAAATCCACGACAACCACATCGCCCGTCTCGGGGCCGAAGGTGCAGAGGATCGATTGCAGCGGCCGCACCCAGCGCAGCGCCTCACCGCCGCGCCCTTCGACAGCGCCGTAGCGCATGCCCTTCGGGCCGGAAGCGGCACCCCAGCGCATCGATTTCGGCCACGGGAAGGACCGGATCACCTCGGGCAGCAGCCCGGCGATAATGTCCTCCGCCGCCCTGCCCTGCCGCGAAATGACGGCAACGTAGAAATCGCCCTTCTTCGGGTCGGAGCGGATTTCCGCTTCCTCGATCGAAGCAAGACCGGCGGAACGCAGAAAGCCCTTTACCGCCTGTTCCGGCGCCTTGGTCGAGGGGCCCTTGCGCTCCTCGCGCACATCCTTCGATCGGGCGGTGAGCCCGCGAATATCAAGGGTGAGCCGGCGCGGCGTCCAGTATTCCTGGCAGCCCTCATAGACGAGACCGGCATCGACAAGGCCGTCGGTGACCATCCTGCGCAGATCGCCCGCCGCTTTTCTTTGCATGCGAGCGGGGATTTCCTCGCTTCGAAGCTCCAGCAAAAGATCTGGCATACTCAAACCAACCGTTCGGTATTGCAGACGATCGAGAAGCGATCGGCGAGAGCGGCAAGCTCGGCGCGGTGGAGTTCGGCGGCCGAAATGTCGCCGCCAGCCGCCGGCAGGTCGCGCGTGGCGCAGGCATCCGCCGCCACCGTCGTCTGATAGCCGAGATCGAGCGCCGCGCGCGCGGTGGAGGAAATGCACATATGAGTCATAAAACCGGCCAGCACCAGCCGCTTAACGCCCATGGAAACGAGGGTGTCGTTGAGTGTCGTGTTTGCGAAGGCGTTGGGCAGCTGCTTTTCCACTACCGTCTCGCCGGCAAGCGGCGCCGCTTCATCGGCAATCGCAAAGCCGCGGTTGGCCGGGTCGAATGCGCCGCCCGAACCGCCGCGATGCTGGACATGGATGATCCGCCCACCATCGGCACGCGCTTTGGCAAGCAGCCGTGCGATATTTCCGAGCGCCGGCTTGACGCCCGGCAGCGGCAGCTTGCCGTCGACATATTCGTTCTGCGCGTCGATGACGATGAGTACGGCATCGGAAAGCTTCGGCGGCGTCAGGTCTGCACCGGCCATCTGGAACAATGTCTTCGCCATCATGCAGCCTCACGATCCATGCCGAACCCGCCGGCTTCGGTCAGAAGAAAAGCCTCGCCGCATCCCTTGGCGAGGTTGCGCACGCGCAGGATGTAGCTCTGGCGCTCGGTGACGGAGATCACGCCGCGCGCGTCGAGCAGGTTAAAGGCGTGGCTTGCCTTGATGCACTGGTCGTACGCAGGAAGAACGAGGCGGTGAGAACCACCCCCTCCGGCCCTTCGGGCCACCTCCCCTTCCAGGGGGGGGGGGCCGGACTTCGTTCGGCCGGGTGGGGTTGGATCAGGCGCACCTGCCTTCAACAGCGCCATGCATTCCTTCTCCGCATCCTCGAAATGTCGGAATAACAATTCGGTGTCGGCGAATTCGAAATTGAAGCGCGAATATTCCTGCTCCGCCTGCAGGAAGACATCGCCATAGGTGACTTTTTCTGCACCCTCTCGGCCGTTGAAATTCAGGTCGTAGACATTGTCGACACCTTGAACATACATGGCGAGTCGCTCCAGACCGTAAGTCAACTCGCCGGCGACCGGTGCACATTCGATGCCGCAGACCTGTTGGAAATAGGTGAACTGCGACACCTCCATGCCGTCGCACCAGCATTCCCAGCCAAGCCCCCAGGCGCCGAGCGTGGGGCTTTCCCAGTCATCCTCGACGAAGCGGATGTCATGCAACAGCGGGTCAATGCCGATTGCCGCCAGCGAACCCAGATAAATATCTTGCAGGTCGGGCGGGTTGGGCTTCAGGATCACCTGATATTGGTAGTAATGCTGGAGCCGGTTGGGGTTTTCGCCATAACGGCCGTCCTTCGGCCGCCGCGAGGGCTGCACATAGGCCGCGTTCCATGGCCTCGGCCCGAGCGCACGAAGCGTCGTGGCAGGATGGAACGTGCCGGCGCCGACCTCCATGTCGTAGGGCTGGAGGATGACGCAGCCATACTTCGCCCAATAATCGTGCAGGGTCAGGATCAGACCCTGAAACGATCGGGTAGGATCGAGGTATTCGGGTAAAGGGGTCGTCAAAGGAAAGCCTCAAAGGCGCTGGCTTCAGAGATGCGTCGTCCTAAAGCGGGCTTCGGAAGCCGTCAAGGCGGCGCCCTTGTACGGATCATCTCAGCCGCTGAACGAGCCTGGCCGGCGAAGCCGTCTCATGGCATCGCAGAGAACGGTCGTTGCCCGCCCCCATGTTGACCGCGCCCATGAAGCGGAGCACCTTGCCCGTCCAGGACCGCCGATTCAAGCCGATTCAAAATGGCGCTCCTCCCGCAACAGCGAGGTACCGGACAATGGCGGCACGGGCAATCCAATCGAACAGAAGCCAACCGAACATGAGGCGCGCAACCGTACTCATCGCGGCCGCCGCTCTTCTCGGCAGCGGCATCCTGGCCGCAAATGCGCGGGACCGGTTCGGCGGCCCTCCCGACCACGATCCGGTGACGGGATATCTGTGCGCTTCCACCAACTGTAATGTCGTCAGGATGCCGAACGCGAATTGCATATGTGAAAAGGTCAATCCGGGCGAACAGCGGCTCACCCGGCTGAAGCTTGCCTGCTACGCAAAGACGGGCGGACACTGGGTCTCTTGCCCGGTCAGGCCACGCTTCGGCATCATGGTCAATTGAGCCTGGTTCAAAACGGACCGCTGGACTAGAGCGGTTCAGGGCCACGCCGCGCCGCGACGACAGCCAGCGCCTGTCGCTCAGCCTTTCCGGTCGCCGCCCTTGTCATCTTTCGGGGGCGCCCGGTGCTGTGAGCGGTCAACGCCCACGGCGGATACAAGCAGCCTGCAAAAAGCGACGCGCCCG
>SCRB01000286.1 GCA_004299545.1 Rhizobiaceae bacterium | reverse complement strand
CCGTCATCTCGCGCTTCGCCGACCTTCTGATCGACCCTTTCGGCGGCTCGACGCTTCTGGGTCACGCGTCCGGTTCCCTCGAACGCTGGTCGCTCGGCGTCGTGGCGGCTGTTCTTCTCGGCATTCCGATCGGAGTATCCTTCGCCTGGATGCCCTGGTTTCGCGCCGTCGTGAATCCCGTCTTCGAAGTGCTGCGCTATATCCCGCCCTTCGCCTGGGTACCGATCGCGATCCTGTGGTTCGGCGTATCGACCATGACGCAGGCTTCAGTCGTCTTCATCGCGGCCTTCCCCGCAATCGTCATCAATTCACAGCTCGGGGTGCAACAGGTCGACAGGATCCTCCTCAATGCCGCCAGGGTTTATGGCGCGGGATCGCTGAGGACACTGAAGCGCGTGGTCATGCCCGTCGCGGCGCCGTCCATCTATACCGGTATCCGCATCGCCATCAGCAATGGCTGGATGGCCCTGGTGGGCGCTGAACTGGTCGTCGGCAAGAACGGCCTCGGTTTCCTGATCTCTCAGGGCCAGAACAATGATTCCGTCTCGACCATATTTGTCGGGATTATATCGATTGGAGCGCTCGGTATTCTCATTGATACGATCGTGCACAGGTCAGAGGCGATCCTGCTGCCGTGGCGTAAGAAACTCGCCAAGGCTGAGAGCTCTTGAGGATGGTCACGTCAGAACCGGGGCCAGCGGCCATGACAGGGGATCGCAAAACACCCATCCTCGAACTTCGGAACATCACGAAATGGTTCGGAAGGGAGGGCGACGGCATCCTCGCGGTCGACGACTGCACCGTCAAAGTGAAGAAGGGCGAATTCATCTGCGTGGTCGGGCCGTCAGGGTGTGGCAAGTCCACCCTGCTGACGATAGCGGCGGGGCTCGAAAAGCCGACGCGCGGGGAGGTTCTCGTCGACGGCAGGCCCGCCGGTCCTCCCGGCCCGAAACGATGCGTCGTGTTCCAGAAATTCGCGCTCTTCCCGTCGGAAACCGTGGCGCAGAATATCAAGTTCGGCCTCCAGATGACCCGGGTCGGGGCGGCGGAGCAGGAAAAGCGTCTTGCGGAACAACTCGCGATCATGGGTCTCGAGCAGTTCCGCAACGCCTATCCGAGCGAGCTTTCCGGCGGCATGCAGCAGCGCGTCGCTATCGCGCGCGCACTGGTGATGCGGCCGGAGATTCTGCTGATGGACGAACCCTTCGGCGCGCTCGACGCGCAGACGCGCACGATCCTGCAGGAAGAGATCCAGAGGCTGCACAAGGAGCAGCACTACACGGTGCTTTTCATAACCCATTCGGTGGAGGAAGCCGTCTATCTGGGCGAGCGCGTCATCGTGATGACGCGCCGTCCCGGCCGCATCAAGAGGGAAATCGTTCTGCCGCGCGATGTCGCCTGGAAGCAAGGCGACATCGAAGCCGCCGCGGAGCATCCGGAATTCATCGCGGCGCGCCGGGAAATATGGGCGCTGGTCAGGGAGGAGATCGTCGCGAGATAGCGACGCAAAGAGGGAAGAAGGAGGAAAAGAGATGAAAATGAAGACACTTTTCGTGGCCGTGGCGATCACGGCGGCCTTTTGCACGTCGGCGATGGCCGCGACCAAGATAAACCTCAACAGCCAGCCGAACGATGCAGGTTTCCCGATGTGGTTGGCCAAGAAACTCGGCTACTTCAAGGACAACGGCATCGACGCGAAGATCACCTATTTCCCTAACGGGGGCGCGGCTCTGGCTTCCGGTGTTTCAGGCGACTGGCAAGCAGGATGGACAGGTGCGCCGCCGGCAATCTCGGGCTGGGACAAGTTCCAGCTGATTTCGGTCGGCACGATGCAGAAGGAAGACCGCAACATCAAGCTCATCGTCCGCAACGACGCGCTGAAGGGAGGCAAGATCGCGGACGTGTTGACCAAGGTGAAGATCGGCACGGTCCCGAATTCGACCTGGAGCCAGGTGCTTTATGCATGCGCCGACCATTTCGGCGTCAGCCACGACGCGCTCAAGATCGTACCCCTCGACCCACCGGTGACGCGCCAGTCGCTTCGCAGCGGAGAAATCGGCGCAGGCATGACCGACGCGGCGCCCGACTATGATTTCGTTCACGATCCCAAGACATATACGGTCGTCTGCGACGGCAAGATTGCCGGCACCTCCGTCGTCGATCCGTATATCGTGACCAGCCGCTTCTGGAAGGAGAAGCCGAAAGCCGCCATCGGTTTCATCGAGGCGGTCTATCGCGCCGACCAGTATATGCACGACAACCCCCAGAAATTCCTCGACTATGTCACGCAATACTACAAGGAAACCGGCATCGACCTGACCAGGAAGCAGGCCGCCTATTCCTACAGCCTTCGTGACTTCCAGACGCTGGATCAGGCGCTCTCGGACATGGAATCAGGCAAGACCATCAAGGATCTGACGACGACGGCCAAGGTTCTGGTCGGCGCGGGCGCCTATGACGCCGTTCCGGATTTTTCGGCCATGCAGCCCATTTCCCTCGAGATCCTGAAAGCGGCGAAAAAGCTCAGGGACAGCAGGTAACATATTCGCTGGAGGTGAATGACGATGGGCACCACGACAAATCGGATTGCCGAAGATTTCAAGGGCCATGTCGGCCTTACCTGGAAGGACTCCGTCCCCTGGTGGCCGGAGCCGCAACGCGCCCGCGAGGGCAATCCGAACATCCTCGTGGTGCTCTTCGACGATATGGGCTTCGGTAGCCTCGGCTGCTACGGAAGCGAGATCAGCACCCCGAATATCGACGCCCTCGCGTCGCGGGGGCTGATCTACAACAACTTCCACACGACCGCGCTTTGTTCGCCGACAAGAGCTTCCCTTTTGACGGGACGCGATCACCACGCCGTCGGCATGTCGACCATCGCCAATGCAGACAGCGGCTTTCCCTCCAAGCGCGGCCTTATCCGGCACAATGCGGCAACGATCGCGGACATGCTGAAGGAGGAGGGGTACAGCACCTATGCGGTTGGCAAATGGCATCTTGCCCCCTCCGACCAGCTTTCGGCCGCCGGACCGTTCGACCATTGGCCGCTCGGACGCGGCTTCGAGAAATATTACGGTTTCCTTGAAGCGCTGACCGATCAGTTTCGGCCAAGCCTGACGCGGGACAATCAGCATGTCGTCCAGCCGAAATCGCCGGACGACGGCTACACGCTCAACGAGGATCTCGTCGACAATGCCGTCCAATTCCTGACGGACCATGTTTCGCTCGCTCCGGCAAAGCCATTCTTCATGTATTTCGCGCTCGGTGCAATGCACTCACCGCATCAGGCGCCGCGGGCCTTTCTTGAAAAATACAGAGGCAAATATGACGTCGGATGGGATGCCGTCCGTGAAGCGCGGCTCAAGCGCCAGATCGAGCGTGGCATCGTGCCGCCGGGGACCGAACTTACTCCCCGCAACAAGGGGGTCGAGCCATGGGACAGCTTGTCGGACGACCAGAAGCGCCTTTACGCCCGCTTCGAGGAAGCCTACGCGGCCTTCCTCGATCACAGCGACAGCCAGTTGGGCCGCCTTTTCGATCATCTCGACCGGCTCGGCGTGCGTGACGATACGCTGATCTTCCTGCTCTCGGACAATGGCGCCAGCCAGGAGGGCCAGATCCACGGTTCGACCAGCACGACCTTTTACGAGAACATGGAGGCCGAGACTTTCGAGTACAATATGGAGCGTATCGACGCCATCGGCACCGTGCGCGCCAAGAACAACTACCCGATCGGCTGGGCGCAGGCCGAGAACACGCCGCTGAAGCGGTACAAGCAGAACACCCATGCGGGAGGCGTTCAGGATCCGCTCATCATATGCTGGCCGAAGGGTCTGACGGCACGCGGGGTCCGCAGCCAGTTCCATCATGTCATGGACATCGTCCCGACCATCCTCGAAGTGGTCGGCGTCGAGGCGCCGGCAAGCGTCAAGGGCATTCCGCAGATGCCGATCCATGGAACGAGCATGGTCTACTCCTTCGGCGATGGCGCGGCACCAACGCGCAAGCGCTCGCAGATCTTTGAGATGTTCGGGCATCGTGCCATATGGCAGGACGGCTGGAAGGCCGTCTGCTTCCACACCCGCTATGGAGACTATGATGACGATGCGTGGGAGCTTTATCACACGGACGTCGACTTCGCGGAAAACCACGACCTCACGGCAAAAGAGCCGGAACGTCTGGCCCGGATGATCGAACTGTGGTGGGCCGAGGCGGGCCGCTACGACGTTCTTCCGCTGGATGACCGCGGCTTTGCCGAACGCCGCGCCATGGCTCGGCCGCGCGAGGATTCGCCGCGCATCCAGACCGAATATCTGTTCTATCCCGGCATGACATATATCCCGGGCGGCGCTGCCCCCTTTACGGTGGACCGATCCTACGTGATCGAGGCGAAGCTGCGTGCTCCCGCGGGAGCCGAAGGGGTGATTGCCGCGTGCGGCGGTCTTTGCGGCGGCTACACCCTCTACATCAAGGACGGCATGCTGACGCATGATTACAATTTCTATCAGCAGATCTATCGCGTTAGCGGCGCCATGCCCACTGGCACCAACTGGATGACCGTCCGCTATGCTTTCGAGAAGACCGGCCCCTGCCAGGGTATCGGTCGGCTCTCTATCGATGGCAATCAGGTTTCGGCGGCAGAGTTGCCGAGGACCTACAGATATTTCATGGATTGGGAAGGATTTGCGCTTGGACGCGATGCCGGCTCCCCGGTTTCCCCTGCTTATGCGGACAAGGGCAATTTCCCATTCTCGGGAGAGATCGATCATCTGCG
>SCRB01000285.1 GCA_004299545.1 Rhizobiaceae bacterium | reverse complement strand
CGGAGCACATAGTAGGTAGTAACGACCGCTCCAGCAGCACCGGCACGCATCTTCCGGTAGTCGACACGTACGTACCCGTATCCAGGACGGTTCGAGATAGGTTTGAGCCCGACCGCCGTACCGATGCCAGCCGCCGCCGCGTTAAGCACCGGAATCTGCGTGTTTGGATGATGTGCATCCCATGCATCGAGCACCTCGTCAACCGCCCAGGCGTGAACTGCCGTGCTGCCGGCGGGGCCGATCGACCGCACGCCAGGGAGTGCGCCGCGCGACTGGATAAGCGGCTCCAAGGCCAGCGATTCGATGTATGCCGCCAGCGCCTGGCTATAGCCCTCGGACATGGCGACAAAATTCATCGTCTCGCCGCGACTGACTGAAACTGGCCCCTTATGGAACAGCTCGTCGTCGCCCTCGCGCAGCTGCTTGAAGCTGTACGAAGGCATGAATACGCCCGTCGTGTATAGCATGACCATCCTTTTGTCTCGCGGGGCCGCCACGACAGCCCCGCTCTATTCGATCGGATATGCAGCGAAAGATCGAGCTCACTCGCCCGCCGTTATCGCCGCTGCGCGTTAGAGTAACCCGTTCGGGATGCGTTCGCTGCCATCGCAACCTGCCGCCGCTTGCTATGCACCAGCCGCGTATGCTCGTCGATCCGAAACCAGAGCTCTCGTCACCGAGAGGTACCGGTGCAACGTCGGGTGCAGGGAGTGCTCTCGGGTTCCACAGCCGTCAATTCGGCCCGAGCAAACGCATCCTGAACGGGTGAAGGGGTTTGTCCTGTCTGTGAAGAGGAAATCTCAGATACTGGTACCAGCTGACTCACGAATCGTCTTTCTGGCTCTTTCGGGCCGACCGGCGAGCTCGCGCCAGCTTCGCCTCTCCCAACACCAACACCTGGCGCAGCACCAGCAGCTTGTACCGGCATCGCGGGAGTATCACGTAGAAGTGTTCGTCTTCCTTTGCCTGTCCGACTGCCCGCTCCTTGATGGCGATTCGCAGAGCGGTTTTGCAAAGATCGTCGATCGCGAACGACAGGATGATCGCCAGCACAGCGAACGTACAGGCGTCGTCGGGAAAGACGACAATCAGAACCGTCATCAGTGCCGTGATGAAAACGGCTTCCTTGGCTTGCCATGGCAGCCGGCGAACCAGACTCAACACGTCATCACGCTCCGGTGGCCAGCACAGCGACCAGCGACAATGCCGACGGATCCCTGCCGCAAGCCTTTACTGCATCAACCTTCCTGTTGAAGTCCTGATCCGCGCCGTCGAAATCGTGGCCATGATCTTCCACTGCACCGGAGGAATCGTCGCGCACTTCGTAGCGCTCAACATATACGGTTGCCGCTCTCAACATGGATTCCCTCACTCTCTTCGAATGTCTGTCACGCCGCCAGCTTCGGCGCTGAGCTCGCCTTCCGGATCGCTCAGCGGTCAAAACCGAGCGTCCGCGGGCCACACGGTCTCAATTCTCGAGCTTTCGGCAGATTTGATCCGCTCGAAAACAAAGCCCATCGGGCCGTACTTTCGTCTTCAGAGTACCGGCGATCGAGGCAGATTCAAGGGGTTAAGTAGCTGGAGGGTCGAACCGGAGGGGGAGTTGCTCACCGGCCTCGGCGTCGCGCGGCTGCAGGATGACATCTTCGCGCCGAACCCACTGTGGGCCGACGCGGCTAGACACGCCTTTCTGGAATCGAATGAAGTCGCCGGTCGGATGAACCTCGACGATAAAGCCGTAGACGAAGCCACCGGTCTGCTGCGGCACCTTGCAGGCGCGCCCCTCGGACTCAAGCGCTTCTTCACGGGTCAGGCTCAATCCGGCCTCCCCTTCGCCTGCGTAAAGCTCGCCCAGGCGAGGATCGCGCCTTCGATGATTCGGCAAGTTTTCGGTTCTGGCTCTTGCTCCATGACACCGCGCTTGTGGCTGGTAGACATTCATGATAGCAGTGGGCACGGACAGAACAAGAGACCCACAAAGACCAACAGCCCATCCACCTTCGCAGGTGAATGGGCTGTTGGGGGTACGGCTCAGGCCAGATTACGCGGCCATGAGTCGCTTGATGATGACATCGGCATCCGCACAGAACGGTGCCATCATATTGAGCGTCAGATCGATCGCCCGTTTCCTGGCTTCGAGCGTCAGCCAGGCCCCGCCAATCGCCGCCAGGTTTGGCAGTTCCGCCATCGCCTCAAGCAGAAGATTCTCGGCCTGCATCCGGGTGGTCTCAGATTCGAGCAGCGGGCAGTTGTCCGGCGCACTGACCTTGAGCTTTGCCGCATCGCGGGCCTCGAAGCACTGCTTCAAGTAGATTGCGAAATCCGCCTCCTCCAGCATGTACGTCCGCTTCCGGTCAAGAATCACCGTATCGGCGCATCCGTGGTCGACATACTTCCGCGCGATGCGGAACTGATGCCGAGCCAGTATCTCAGTTTCGTAACCGACGACGATCGGGCGGACGAGATCCTCATGAGCCATCGCGA
>SCRB01000284.1 GCA_004299545.1 Rhizobiaceae bacterium | reverse complement strand
GCCGAAGATCGCTCCGGCGATCCCAAGCGCCACCACGGCAGCGCCGGCATAGCATGCCCGGATCAGCGCCTCCGCCCGGGTCGGCGGATAGACGAGCCGCGCGTAGAAATGCTTCCAGGCGATCAGGAAGAAATCCGCCGAACGATTTGCGTTTTGAGCCTTCAGGAGCGCCCACCGGTCCGCGCCCTCGCCCGCGAACCGATGCGGGGCGAAGCGCAGTGCGACGACGATCTCATAGGCGAGGCTCCAGAGCAGCCAGAATGCCAGGAGAACAAGGATCGCGATGGCGATCCTATAGGCGAAGACGCGCGCCATGCCGGCCCCTCCCCGATTGCTTCCTTTTTGCGCTCTGTTCCCGCCGCCATTCCGCCATTCGCGAAAAATAGATTTCCGTAGTGCCGCGCCAGCCGCCGATCCGGGTCTGCTGGATGACGATCGGGAGAACGGACTTGATATAGGCGACGATCTCGTCGCGGCGCAGGCCAAGCCCCGCCTGCATCACCATCAGCGCAAGCTGCTCGAAGGCGCCGGCCGGGCTGTCGGCGTGGATCGTCGTGATGCTGCCGGGATGGCCGGTATTGATCGCGCGGAGAAAGGAATAGGCTTCAGCGCCGCGGATCTCGCCAAGAAAGATGCGATCGGGCCGCAGCCTCATGGAAGCCTGCAGGAGCGCTTCCATCGTCACCCGCGCTTCGCCCTGGTCTCCCTTCGAGGCGACGAGCGGCAGATAGTTTTCCTGGACGGGATTGACCTCGCGCGTGTCCTCGATCGTGATGATGCGCTCGCCCGACGGCACTTCTTTGAGGATGGCGTTGAGAAACGTCGTCTTCCCCGAACTCGTCCCTCCCGAGAGCAGGATGGAGTAGCGATTGGTGACGGCGAGGCGGATGAACGCCTCGATGCGGCCAGCCTCGAGATGTTCGCAGAGCCGGCGATCGGTCAGCGAGAGGACACCCTCTTCCGCCGTTCCGACATTCGCGAACGATCCCAGCCGTCGATAATCGTCGAGCCGCATCTCCCTGATCACCTGCTTTCGGATGGCGAAGGCGCCCCCGGCGGTCGCCGCCGGCGGCAGCACTCCCTGGAAACGCTCGCCGGTAGGAAGCGCCGCCGACAGGAGCGGCTGTTCCTCGTTGACACTCTGGCCGGAATAACCGGCGACGCGCTCGGCAAGATGACGAATGGCGTGTCCCGTCAGCGCTGGCACGTCATGCCGTTCCATCGCCGATTGCCCGAAGCGCTCGATCCAGACCACGCCCGGGTCGTTGGCGCAGATCTCGACAACCTGGTCGTCGTCGAGCCAGGAGCGGATCGGTTCCAGCGCGCGATCAATGAAGACCGTTGGATTTCGTGCCACGATGTTCACGTTTAAACTCTCTTAGGGCTTCCTTGACCGGATCCGGATAGAAGGCCGAGAAGTCGAGATCGCGCCGCACGAAGACGATGATACGGGTTCCCTGATCGAGAGTGATGGTCGGCGGGATGTTGATCGAGTTCCTCAGCGCCTCCTCGGCGATGTTGGTCAGGGTTTGGGAGACGTTTTGGGCCGCAATCTCGCGGGCCTGCAGCGAAAGCTGGTTCTGGTTGACGCCGGTCTGCGTTTGCGTCACGGCGCCAGTTACCGGGTCCGTCGTCGTGACGATCGTGCCGTTGCCATAGCCATTGCTGTTTTGCCCATAGGCGCTGAGGAATTGCGCGGCGCCGCCGATGATCGACAGCATGATCGCGGAACCGAAGCGTTTCAAATAATGATTGTCGACAAAGCCGGCGTTGCCGGCCACGCCGAGTTCGTCGGCGCCGTTCGAGCCGAGCTGCACGGACACGCCGTCCGAGCGCAACAGGCGGGTCCAGACGATGAAGACGCGCGTCTGGCCCTGGGCGATACCGGATTTATATTCGCCGATCAGACGGCTTCCCGCCGGGATCAGCACGCGGCGGCCGTCGAAGGACCAGACGTCCTGACTGACCACGGCGCGCACCATGCCGGGAAGATCGCTTTCGACGGCCGTCTCCAGAACGCCGTGGATCAGCGTGCCCTCTGCCACCAGCGCGTCGGTGCGGCTATTTTTCGTGGCATGGGCGATGTCG
>SCRB01000283.1 GCA_004299545.1 Rhizobiaceae bacterium | reverse complement strand
CAGCAACGCAAAAACAAAAAAGCCGGATCAGGAGATCCGGCTAAGTTGATTGGAAGTGCCGTTTCCGGCTGAACCTCCAGAGGGGAACACTCACGGCCGCTAATGGGAGGAGGAACGCGTCCGTGAGATGATTGCTATATGGGCTGTGTTTGCCCGTTTAACAAGCATGCTTTTGCAATGCACCCATGTCATTTTGCATATCTTAAAACTCTAGTTGAAAATCAGGTTGTTAGAAAAAAATCTCTACATTCGAGCCTCGAGACCGCGCTGTGTAAACCTTGGGCACGGGACCGGTTCGTCCGCCGCGGCAGCATGAATCTCCGCGGGAGCCAGCTCTTTCGAGCGCGGGCGATTCGCCTTTAAAGCGAGTCGCGTGTAAACGGACTCATGCGACGCGCTTTATTTCCCTGTCTTCAAGCATATCGTCATGTTGAAACCGCTGCACACTTTCGGGGGAGTCGACTTTAGACAGGAACCGTGCAAAGCACGGCCGGTCAAAATGACCAGCTGCGCGATTTGGCGATCAGGAAATCGCGGAAAACGTGCAGTTTCACCTGACTTTTCATCGCATCGGTATAGCAGAAATAGGTATCGAAGGAGGGCACCTGGCTTTCCGGCAGAAGCTGGACCAGGCCCGAATCCTTCTCGACCATGTAATCGGGAAGCGCGGCGATGCCCGCGCCGCGCTGGACGGCGCGCTTGATCGCGAGGAGATCGTTGATCTGCAAATTCGCCATGCGCTGCGCGCCATCAGTCCGCCCGGCCGTATCGAGCCAGTTGACATCGGCAATGGCCGTCGGGATCGGCTCGCCAAAGGTGACGATCCGGTGGTTGTCGAGTTCCGAAATGGCTGACAGCTTGCCATGCTTGCCGATGTAGGATTGCGAAGCATAGAGGTGCATGTGCACCGTGAAAAGCCGGCGCTGGATAAGGTCGGATTGCTGCGGAGCCCTGAGGCGGATCGCACAATCCGCCTGCCGCATCATCAGGTCGAGTTCCTCGTTGGTCAGGATCAGTTGCAACTGGATATCGGGGTAAAGGTCAAGGAATTCCTGCACGCGTTCCGTCAGCCAGCCGGCGCCGAGGCCGACCGTGGTGGTGACGCGCAGGATACCCGAGGGCCTGTCCTTCGCCTCGGTCAGGCGCGTACGGACGTTTTCCAGCCGCATCAGGACATCGTGGGCGGTGCGATAGAGCAGTTCGCCCTGCTCCGTCAGAACGAGGCCGCGCGCATGGCGATGAAAGAGCGGCACGCCGACATCGTGCTCGAGAGCACTCACCTGACGCGATATGGCCGATTGCGACAGCTTCAGCGTCTCGGCGGCATGGGTGAACGACCCCGCCTCCGCCGCGGCGTGAAATACACGCAGCTTGTCCCAATCGAGTGACATCCTTCCCCTCTTTCCACGCCCGACGAAGCTATTCCGCCGCTGCCGCCGCCTCCACGCCCGCCTGGACCTCCGCCAGATAGCGTTCTGCTTCAAGCGCGGCCATGCAGCCCATTCCGGCGGCTGTGACAGCCTGACGGTAAATGTCGTCGGTCACATCGCCCGCTGCGAAAACGCCCGCAACGCTGGTTCTGGTCGAATCGGCTTCCGTCCATATGTAACCGTTCGGCTTCTGTTTCAACTTTCCCGCAAAAAGCTCGACCGCAGGCGCATGCCCGATGGCGACGAAGACGCCATCGATCGGCATCTGACTGACAGTCCCGGTCATGGTGTTCCTGAGCCTGAGGCCCGCGACGGAAGGCGGCAGCGGGAGCTTTCCCGGATTGCCGGTGATCTCGTCGATCACGGTATCCCAAAGCACCGTGACATTGTCCTTCTTCAAAAGCCGTTCCTGCAGAATGCGCTCGGCCCTGAATTCGCCACGGCGATGGACGACGGTGACATGGCGCGCGAGATTGGCAAGGTAAAGCGCTTCCTCCACCGCCGTATTGCCGCCGCCGACCACCACGACATCCTTGCCACGATAGAAGAAGCCGTCGCAGGTCGCGCAGGCGGAAACGCCGAAGCCCATGAATGCCTGCTCGCTCGGAATGCCGAGCCATTTCGCCTGCGCGCCCGTGGCGATGATCAGCGCATCGGCTGTATATTCCTGCCCGGAATCGCCCTTCAGCCGGAAGGGTCGCTTTCCCAGATCGGCATCGACGATGAGGTCGTTGACGATCTCGGTGCCGACATGCTCCGCCTGCCTGAGCATCTCGCCCATCAGCCACGGCCCCTGGATCGGATCGGCGAAACCGGGGTAGTTTTCCACATCGGTCGTGATCATCAACTGGCCACCCTGCTGCAAGCCGGCGACGAGCATCGGCTTCAGCATGGCGCGCGCCGCATAAATCGCGGCGGTATAGCCGGCCGGGCCGGAACCGATGATCAGGACGGGAGCGTGCTTGACGGACATGGATTATGCTCTTTCCCCGCAAGGCGGCAGATTCGGGCCGCACCGGAAAACATCCGGGCCGCTTCAATTTAGGTGTTCGCCGTACCAGGGTGCAAGACTGAGGATCATCCTTCCCCCGAAAGCTGGCGCACAACGAGGCATCCGGCCGGTTGTCGGCGGAATCGGGATAGTTTAAGAGCACAAACTTATTGATCTTCGCGGCCTTGAAGAAATTTGTTTCCCTCCCCAGGATTGCCGATGCCGCTTAAAGCCGATCTCGATGCCATCGATTGGAGGATCCTCAGGGAACTCCAGGACGACGGGCGGATGACGAATGTCGAACTGGCGAGGCGCGTCGGCATTTCCGCCCCACCTTGCCTGAGACGCATGAAGCGGCTTGAAGAATCGGGCATCATCCGCCGCTATCGCGCCCTTCTCGACGGCCCGGCGCTGGGTTTCGACGTGGTGGCTTTCTGCCTTGTCGGGCTCAAGCACCAGTCCGACTTGGAGATCAGGGCCTTTGCCGAACGCGCGCGCCAATGGCCGATGGTGCGCGAAGCCTGGATGGTTTCCGGCGAATCGGATTTCCTGCTTCACTGCGTCGCGCGCGATCTCTCGGGCTTCCAGACCTTCGTGATCGAGGAACTGACGTCGGCGCCCAATGTCGATACGGTCCGGACCGCCCTGACGATCCGCCAGGTGAAGGATGAAGGGCTCCTGCCGGTGGATGGGACGGCGTGATGAGCAGGCTTTGTTTCTCCGCCGCAACCCTGTAGAACGCCGGGCTTCGAGACGGCCCGGAGAGATGCCCCATCCATGATGATCTCGGTCGAGAAGAACTTCATCTTCGTGCATGTCGCCAAGACGGGCGGACAGGCCATGAAGAGCGTGCTACGCCCTTACGCCGTCCAGAAGGCGAGCGGGCAGTGGCGCCGTCTCTTGTCGCATCTGCCTGTGCGGGAGGCGCTCGATGCCCAACTTGGGCCGCACACCTCCGCGAGCTGGGCGAAACGCAAGCTGCCACGCGATTTTTTCGACCATGCCTTCAAGTTCGGCCTCGTTCGCAACCCCTACGACCTCGCCGTCTCGCGCTATTTCTTCGTGCGGTCGCATACCGACCACCACCGTCACGAGGACTCGCAGAAGCAAAGCTTCGCCGATTTCCTGCTGGCCCAGAAGCGCCGAGTCCGCTGGCGACAGAAGGACCAGACCGCAATGCTGTCCGACGGCGACGGAACGCTACTGGTCGACAAGGTCTATCGTTTCGAGGAGATGGAAGAGGCCTATAACGACATCGTTCGGCGGCTCGACCTGAAGGAAGCGCTGCCGCTGACCCGCAGGAACTCCAGCAGCCACGCCGACTACCGCAGCTATTACACCGAACGGGAGCGAGCGCTGGTCGAGAACCTCTGGCGGCGTGACATAGACCGCTTCGGCTATACCTTTTGAGCCGCCGCCGCCCCTGGGGAGAGCGTCAGACCGGTTTGAAATCCGGGTCGATCGCCAGCGCTTCCTTCTTCCAGAGGTCGGCATAGGCGACGTCCTGCCAGTTCTTGAACCACGGACCGCCGCTTGTGTAGTGGACTGCGTTCGGTAAGCCGG
>SCRB01000033.1 GCA_004299545.1 Rhizobiaceae bacterium | reverse complement strand
GATCTCGTCTCGCCCGAACGGCTGCTTCTCTCGGCGGAAGCCGAAATGGTCACGCTGCCCGGCACGGAGGGATATTTCGGTGTCCTCGCCGGCCATGCGCCGGTGATCTCCACGCTGAAGCCCGGCGTCATCGACGTGAAGGGTGGGCCGGAAGGCGGCCGGCGCTTCTTCGTCTCCGCGGGCTTCGCAGAGGTGACGGCGGAGAAGTTGACGGTGCTTGCCGAAGAGGCCATCCCGATGGAGAGCGTGGACGCGGCGGTCCTCGACCGGCGCATCGCCAATGCCGAGGAGGACATCCTTCAGGCCAAGACCGGCGAGGCACGAGCCAAAGCGGTGATTGCGCTCGATTCGCTCAAGCAACTTCGCGCCGCGCTCTAAACCCGCGATTTGTCTATGGCCTTCCGGCCGCGGCAGGGGTTCGCGGGCGCGAACGGCTTTGCTAGTATCCTCGTCATTGCAGACCGCGGGCTGGCAAGGGATGGAGGCCATGACAAGCGGAACGGTTTACGAAGGGGGCTGGACGCTGGACGATGTCCAGTGGTCGAAGTTCGACGCCACCAAGGTTGAGCCCGGGCTGCTCGCCGCGGTGAAGGCTGCCTCGCTGGTCGAATACAACGCCGCCGATTACGTCACCTATCTGAAACGTGTGTTCAAGGATTCCGGTGCCGGAACCTTGGCCGCTCTCGATCGCTGGGGCGGCGAAGAGGTGCAGCACGGCCGCGCTCTCGGCCGCTGGGCCGAGATGGCCGATTCCTCCTTCTATTTCGAGGAGGCTTTCGCGCGTTTCCGTACCGGCTACAAGCCGCCGCATTTTGCGGGCGGCAGCGAAACCTCCGTGCGCGGCAGCCGGCGCGGCGAGATGATCGCGCGCTGCGTCGTGGAATCCGGCACCTCCTCCTATTACAGCGCCATCCGAGATGCGACCGCCGAGCCCGTGCTGAAGGAAGTGGCGGGCCGCGTCGCCGCCGATGAATTCCGTCATTACAAGTTCTTCTTCGAAACCCTTCATAAACAGGATGAGCCGGACCTGCCGGTCTGGAAGAAGCTCTGGATCGCCGCGGCCCGCGTCAGCGAATCGGACGACGACGAACTCGCTTACGCCTATTACTGCGCCAACGTGGCCAAGGCCGACGAGACGAAAATCCCGTACGACCGGGCGCAATTCGCCGCAGCCTATAACCGCACGGCGACCGTGCTCTACCGCCGCCACCACATCGACAAGCTCGTGCAGATGGTGGCGAAGGCCTGCGGCGCGCGCGCGCAAAGCTGGCTGACCGCGCTGGCGAGCGTTCTCTTGTGGTGGATGCTGTGCCTGCGCGCCAGCGCGAGCCGTGCTTCCGTTGCGTCAACCTGACGGCAACACACCCGCCCTTGCCTGTTCGCCAACCTGGTGTCTCACTGGCCGTGAACGGAACAGGGATAAACGCCGATGCCGATGCCGATGCCGATACCGCCGGAGATTGCCTGGACCATCGTCGATCCCAAGGCTTATGCCGACGAGAAGCGGCTGCATGAGGCCTTCGCCTGGCTGCGCCGGGAAATGCCGGTCGGCCGCGTGGAGATCGAAGGCTACGATCCGTTCTGGGCCGTGACCAAGCACGCCGACATCCTGGCCGTCGAGCGGCAGAACGAACTCTTCCACAATGGCGACCGTCCCACCACGCTGACGACGCGGGATGCCGACAAAGAAGTGCGAGCACTCACCGGCGGCTCGCCTCACCTCATCTATTCGCTGGTGCAGATGGACAATCCCGATCATTTCAACCACCGCAAGCTGACCCAGGCCTGGTTCCTGCCCCAGAACATCAAAAAGCTCGAAACCCGTATCCGCGAGCTTGCGCGCGCGGCGGTGGACAAGATGGCGGCGATGGGCGGCGAATGCGATTTCGCTCGCGACATCGCCCTTCTCTATCCCTTGCGCGTCATCATGGAGATCCTGGGCGTCCCGCCGGAGGATGAGCCGCGCATGCTGAAGCTGACGCAGGAACTCTTCGGTGCCACCGATCCCGAAATGAATCGTACCGGCCAGAGTGCGGACGGCAGCACGGGCGCGCTCACGGCGCTGCTCGGCACAGTCGCCGATTTCACGAACTATTTCGACGCTATGACCGCTGACCGCCGGGCGAATCCGCGCGACGATGTGGCGAGCGTCATCGCCAACGGCAAGATTGGCGGCGAGCCGCTGAGCGAACGCGGCGCCATGGGCTACTACATCATCGTGGCGACGGCGGGCCACGACACCACCTCCAACTCGACAGCCGGCGGAATGTGGGCGCTCGCCGGGAACGGAGGCGAATTCGCGAAGCTGAAGGCGAACCTCGGCCTCATTCCCTCTTTCGTCGAGGAATCGATCCGCTGGAT
>SCRB01000282.1 GCA_004299545.1 Rhizobiaceae bacterium | reverse complement strand
TGGCACGAAGGCAAGAAGCAGGTCGTCAAGACCATTCACGTCGGCAGCAACACTGTCGCCGATTTCCTTCTGTCTCGATGAACCCAAAGCGGTCCGCGGCAACCTCGGTTTCGTTTCGCCGCGGACCGCTTTTCACCAATCGCGCTTCGGGCACACTGACGCCAGCACACTCGGCGAGGTATCTATGCGGAAATACAATCTCCTTGCGCTTCTGACGGCCACCGGCCTGCTCCTCGGCATGTCGCTGACGACGGCCTGCAAACGCAGCTCCGGCCAGACCGGCGGAACCGATCTCAAGAGCCTGATGCAGACTCGGCACCTCACGGATGCCGATGTATCGGCTGCACTGAAAACCTATGTGCCTCCCGGGCAGCATGACCCCTATCTGATGCTCGCCTCGGGCGGTCACTCCGGCCACCTGGTCGTGCTGGGGCTTCCCAGCATGCGCATTCTCCGCTATGTGGGCGTCTTCACACCCGAGCCCTGGCAGGGCTATGGTTTCGACGACGACTCGCGCAAGATGCTGCAGGACAGCTCCCCCGATGGCCATCCGCTGACCTGGGGCGATATGCACCACGTCGCGCTGAGCCAGACCAATGCCGACTACGACGGACAATTCGTCTTCGTCAACGACAAGGCGAACGCTCGCGTCGCCGTCGTCAACCTGAAGGACTTCGCGACGACGCAGATCGTGCGCAGCCGACTGATCCGCACCGACCACGGTTCGGCCTACGTCACGCCCAACACCGATTACGTCATCGAGTCGGGACAATATCCGGCCACGCTCGACGGCAGCTATCAGCCGCTCAGCGCCTACAACGACAAGTACCGCGGCGCCGCCGTCTTCTGGAAGTTTGATCGCCAGAAGGGCAGAATCGATACCGCCAACTCGTTCGCCATCGAGTTGCCGCCGTACATGCAGGAACTCGCCGAGGCCGGTCGGTTCGACAGCGATGGATGGGCCTTCTTCAACTCCTTCAATACCGAGCGGGCGACCGGTGGCGATGCCGAACAGCAGCCGCCCCTGGAAGCCGGCGCTTCGCAGAACGACATGGACTACCTGCACCTGGTCAACTGGCGCAAGGCGGCGCAACTGGTGCAGCAGGGCAAGGCCATAACGATTCGCGGAATGAAGGTGCTGCCTCTCAAAACGGCCATCGCCGAAGGCGTACTCTATTTCGTTCCCGAACCGCGCAGCCCGCATGGCGTCGATGTCACGCCCGACGGCAAGGAGATCTGCGTCAGCGGCAAGCTCGATACACACGTGACCGTGTACAGCTTCCAGAAGATTCTGCAACTGATCCGGCAGAACAAAGTTGAAAGCCGGGATCCCTACGGGATTCCCGTCCTCCCGTTCAAGGATGCCATTCGCGGACAGGTGCAGGCCGGCCTCGGTCCGCTGCACACGCAATTCGACGGCAACGGGTACGCCTACACCTCCCTGTTCATCGAGTCCGCCGTGGTGAAGTGGAACCTGAAAACGCTGCAGGTGGAATCGAAGATCCCGATCCACTTCAACATCGGCCACCTGATCGTGGCCGGCGGCGACACGGCTCACCCCGACGGTCATTACCTGATCGCCGACAACAAATGGACCATCGATCGATTCGACAGCGTGGGGCCGAAGGAAGATCCCAACTTCGAGCTGATCGATATTTCGCAGCCGAAGATGCAGATGTTGTACAACCTCCCGATTCCATTGGGAGAGCCCCACTACGGCCAGATCATCCGCGCCGACAAGATCAAGGCGCTGCCGATCTACACCATGGGATACAACGTGGCGACGGAGACAGATCGGAAGAGC
>SCRB01000281.1 GCA_004299545.1 Rhizobiaceae bacterium | reverse complement strand
GCCGGATAGATGATCGGCGGATAGCTGTTTTGCGGGAACTCGCCGACGATGACGACGCTCGGCTCGGCATGCGCGTCGGTCTGGTAGACGATGCCATAGGGCGCCTCGCCCGTCGCGACCAGTTTCAGTGCGGCACGGACATTCTGCGCCTGCGCGATCGTTGCTTCCACCGATTTCCATATGTCGAGTTTCTTCAGTGCCGCCTTGCCGTATTTGCCAGCCGGAACCGCGTCCGTATTGGCCATGGCAAGATGGCCGCCCTTGAGCAGGCCGGCAAGATCGAAATCAGGCGCGATCTTCACCGGCTTGGCCGAATCCTTCGGCGCGATCAGCACCAGCTCGTTGCCAAGGAGCCTGACCACCGTATCCTTCTGCATCAAATTCTTGTCGGAGAGATACTTCATCCAGTCGAGATCGGCGGATATGAAGAGATCGGCCGGGGCGCCGGCGGCGATCTGCTTGGCCAGCGCGGAACTGCCCGCATAGGAGATATTCGCCTCCTTGCCGGTGTCGGCTTTCCAGGCATGGTTGACGTCGTCGAGCGCATTCTTGAGGCTGGCGGCGGCGAATACCGTGACCGCATCGGCCGCGAGCGCAGGCGGCGAGCCGGCGATAAGTGCAGCCATGATGCACCCCGCAAGCGCCGCGATCCTTATCCCGAAAATCCTGCGTGTCATCATGCCGGTTCTCCCCTGTTTTCCTGTCGTTGCGAGCCACAGCGCGCAAGCGTTATATGCAATGAAATATAACCATGGAGGAGCTTGTTGAAATGAGCAAGCGATTATGCGGAGGACCGTTCCGGTCCTCCGGAGGATTATCAAAAGCTCCAGCGAAATATAGCGGCAGCGCCTGAATGGCTTACCTGCGACCTCACGCCCGCCCGTAGAGCGGCAGGACCGCCCCGCTCGAAGCCATGTTGGCAGGCGACCCGAGATGGAAGATCGCCTCAGCCGCGGCCTTGAGGGGCACCCATTTCGACGTATCGGCGTTCGGCATCTGCGCGCTGTTCGATGGCGTGTCGAGGGTCGATGGCGCGACGGCGTTGACGAGGATCCGGTCGTCCTTCAGTTCTTCCGCCAGCGCCACGGTAAGCGCCACGATTGCCGCCTTGCTCGCCGTATAGGCTGTCGCCCTGGCTCCCCTGCGAGGTTCGAGGCCCGGGCGCGCGGCGACATTGACGATGCGTCCCTCCATACCGTCGGCGCGCATCCTCCGCACCGCAGCCCGGCAGCAGGCGAAAGCGGTGACGGTGTTGATCTCCATCATGCGGCGGAAATCGTCGAGTGAAGCATCGACAATCGGCGCCATCTGGAACCCGCCGGCCGCGTGGACGGACGCCCAAAGGTCCGGCACGGTGTCATAAAACCGGTCGACATCCTCCTGGCGCGACAGGTCGATCCCCTCGATCGGCAGGATATTCGGCCCGACCTCGAAAGCCGGCTGTTCCGGCATCCTGCGCAGCGGCAGGTGACAGATTGCGCCCGCCGCCGCGAAGCGCGCGACGACGGCGCCGCCGAGCGCGCCCGAGCCGCCCGTCACGACGACATGCCGCCCTTCCATCGATCGTGCCATGCCGTTCCTCCTTCGCCGGTTGCTGCGTACCCATCCTGAATCAGGGCGCGAAAGGCCGGAAAATGCAAGCGGCAAAAAGCCCCGGCTTTCGCAACGGCGAAAACTGGCGGAAAGCCCTGGAAGCGGTCGTTCCGGCAAGCTTTTTGGCCGAGACGGTTTCGCCCCGGCGCTTTGCACCCTATGACAGTGGGTGAATCCTTTTGCGCATCGTTTTTCTCAAGGAGAAGACATGGCTTCGATGCCATTGCCTCTTTCCGATTTCGACATTTCCGCCCTCGACGCGAAAAACACCGCGTTTTTCCTCGATTTCGACGGAACGCTTGCCGATTTCTCCGACGATCCGGCCAAGGTCGCCTTGCCGCCGGTGGAAAAGCAGTCGCTCGCAAGGCTCAAACAGGCTACCGGCTCCGCTGTCGCCATCGTTTCGGGGCGCCCCATTTCGGATCTCGAACGGCTTGTCGCGCCGCTGGAACTGCCGATGGCGGGCGTGCACGGCCTCGAACGGAAAACGGCGCGAGGGGAAATGCTCCGTATGCCGCTCGACGAGGCCGGCCTGCAGAAGGCAAGAAATCGGCTGAGGACCTTTTCGCTCGGCCATGCCGGGATCCTGATGGAGGAAAAGCCCGGCTCGATCGCGCTCCACTATCGCAAGCGCCCCGAACTCGAAACGCCGTGCATGGCGGCCGCTCGCGCCGTCGTCGGCGAGAATCCCGGTTTGAAACTTTTGCACGGCAAGATGGTTATCGAGATCAAGGCGG